>JAJXZC010000215.1 GCA_021780275.1 Pseudomonadota bacterium | reverse complement strand
TACGGCGACAACTACTTCTTCTTCGACGTTTCCAACCCGTTTGGCGGAAATAACGGCAAGGATGGTCTTGGCAATGACGGCAAGGGCACTGTGACCTACGGCGAGTGGTCGCCGCGTCTCAGCATCGGAAAGACGTTCTTCGGCAAGGAACTCGGCTTCGGCGGTATCGTTAAGGACACGTTCCTGGCCGCCAACTTCGAATACTCGAGCGGCGATTTCTGGGCGCGCGGCCACTCGATCCTCGTCGGTCCGGGCTTTTCGCTCGACCTGCCCGGCTTTGCCTTTGCGGACATCAACTTCTACGCCCGCAAGAGCTATCGCGACGCCATGGCAAAGGACACGGGTCTTGGCGGTCAGGTGACCATCGACTGGCTTTACCCCTTCTCGATCGGTTCGACGAGCTGGTCGTTCGGCGGCTTTGCCGACTATGCCTTCGGCGAAAAGGGCGGCGTGAACATTTACGGCGGCAACGGTACGAAGGCCAACAGCCTGATCACGCAGCCGCAGCTGCTGCTCGACGTTGGTGCTCTGGTGGGTGCGAAGCCGGGCGTACTGAAGGCCGGCATCGAATATGACGTCTGGATCAACAAGTACGGTCTCGACGGTGCCAACGAAAGCAACCCGAACGTCATGGTGATGTGGACCTTCTGATTGCGAAATGCTGCCGCGCTTCTCGCAGTGGCGCGGCAGCAACGTAAGCGGGGGACGATCTCCGCATCTGCTCCTTCGGGCGCGGAGATCGTTTTTCCGTCTGTAACTTGCAGGTCGTCCCATGCCGATTATCGCAGCCAAGCCCTACGACTTCTCGTTTCCGCTCGAAAGCACTGCGCTGATTGTTATCGATATGCAGCGCGACTTTCTCGAGCCTGGCGGATTTGGCGAAATGCTGGGCAATGATGTCGGCCTTCTCTCGGCCATAGTGCCGACGGTGAAGGGCTTGCTCGACGCGGCGCGCGGCGCCGGACTTCCGATCATTCATACGAGAGAGGGGCACAGGCCCGACATGTCCGATTGTCCGCCGTCCAAGCGCCAGCGTGGCGGCGGCAAGGTGACGATCGGAGATCAAGGACCGATGGGCCGCATTCTCATTCGCGGTGAACCCGGCCACGACATTATTCCCGAGCTTGCGCCGCTTCCCGGCGAGGTCGTGCTCGACAAGTCGGGGAAGGGCTCGTTTCACGCAACCGACCTCAGTGCCATTCTCGCCAACAAGCGCATTACTCACCTGATTTTTGCCGGCGTGACGACCGAAGTCTGTGTGCAGACGACGATGCGCGAGGCGAATGATCGCGGATTCGAGTGCCTCCTCGCGGAGGACGCGACCGAGAGTTACCACCCCGGTTTCAAGCAGGCAACGCTCGACATGGTGCGGGCGCAGGGCGGCATCGTGGGCTGGACGGCGACGACGGATCAGATCGTCACGGCGCTCGCGGCGGCGGAGGCATGAACATGGCCGTGCCGGTTGATTTCGACGCCTATCTTGATGCGGCATCGGCCATCGTCGACTTGCCGATCGCGCCAGAATATCGCGCGGAGGTTCTTGCCAATCTTCAGCGGACGGCCGCAATTGCCGCAACGGTGATCGAATTTCCGTTAGCCGACGAAGAAGCAGAGGCCGCCTCCGTCTTCTGTCCCGGTGAAACGGAATGACGGTTACACTGGGCTCCGCTTTCGAGATTGCGGCTGCCGTTCGCGGCGGCGCCACCAAGGCTCGCGATATCCTTGCCAGCACGAAGGAGCGCATCGAGGCTACGGATGGTGTGGTCAACGCGTTTACCGACCTGACGCTGGTACGCGCCGAGAAGAAGGCGCAGGAGATTGATATGATGGTCGCCGCGGGGCACGATCCTGGGCCGCTGGCGGGCGTTCCCTTCGCCGTCAAAAATCTGTTCGACATCGAGGGCCTGCCGACCCGCGCCGGATCGAAGATCAATCGCGACAGGGCGCCCGCTGTGGAGGATGCGGTGCTCATCCGGCGCCTTTCAGATGCTGGGGCGGTGCTCGTCGGCGGTTTGAATATGGGCGAATATGCCTATGATTTCACTGGCGAGAACGCGCATGACGGCATTTGCCGCAATCCGCACAACCCGGCTCATATGTCTGGCGGATCCTCAAGCGGGTCGGGCGCGGCGGTCGCCGCCGGAATGGTGCCGTTGGCGCTCGGCTCAGACACGAACGGCTCGATCCGTGTGCCTTCGGCGCTATGCGGCATCTTCGGTCTGAAGCCCACATATGGCCGCTTGCCGCGCAGCGGCACCTTTCCCTTCTGCGACAGCCTCGATCATCTCGGGCCTCTGGCGCGATCGGTACGAGATCTCGCGATTTCCTTCGACGTCATGCAGGGGTACGGCCCTCACGATGCCGCATGTGCGCGCAAGCCCGTGCTTGAAACCGCAGAGACTCTTGATGCGGGCGCGAACGGTCTTCGCATGGCCGTCGCGGGCGACTATTTCAATCGCGGCGCAAGACCCGAAGCGCTGGAAGCCGTCGCGAAGGTGGCGGCCGCGCTCTCCGTGACGCGCGAGGTTGTGATCCCTGAGGCCGCACGAGGGCGCGCCGCCGCCTTCGTCATCACGACGAGCGAAAGCAGCGCGCTGCACATCGACCGCCTGCGGACGCGGACCGCCGATTTTGATCCCGATACGCGCTATCGCTTTCTCTCCGGCGCGCTGGTGCCTGCCGCCTGGTACATCAAGGCGCAGCGTTTCCGTCGCTGGTACCACGATCAGGTTCTCGCGCTCTTCAAGGATGTGGACATCATTCTCGCGCCCGCAACGCCCTGCGCGGCGCCCCAGGTCGGCGAGAAGTTTCTGACGCTCGGCGAAGAGACGGTGCCGCTCAGGCCCAATCTCGGCCTCTTCACGCAGCCCATTTCCTGCATCGGATTTCCGGTCGTCGTGGCGCCCGTCCATAGGGGAGGCGACTTGCCGCTTGGTGTTCAGATCATCGCCGCGCCGTGGCGCGAGGATCTCGCGCTTCGCGTGGCCGCGGAATTGCAACGATTGGGCGTAGCCACCGCGCCTGTGGCGACAGGAGTTTGAGGAGATCGCCATGACCGACACGCCATTGCTCAAGCTGACCGGCATTGTGAAGCAATTTCCCGGTTGCCTCGCCAACGATCATGTCGATCTGACCGTTATGCCGGGCGAGATCCACGCGCTGCTCGGAGAGAACGGTGCAGGCAAGAGCACTCTGGTCAAGATCATCTATGGCGTGCTTCGGCCCGATGAAGGAGAAATCCTTTGGCAGGGCGAGGCAGTATCGATCGCCAACCCAAATCATGCGCGTAAGCTCGGCATCGGCATGGTGTTTCAGCATTTCTCGCTCTTCGAGGCGCTGACGGTTGCGGAGAATATTGCGCTCGGCCTCAGCGACCCGAAGGACCGCGAAGGGCTTCGGGAGCGCATCGTCGAGATATCGACCAATTACGGACTTCCGCTCGATCCCGACCGCGCCGTCCACGATCTCTCGGTCGGCGAACGCCAGCGTATCGAAATTGTGCGCTGCCTGTTGCAGAGCCCGAAATTGCTCATCATGGATGAGCCGACCTCGGTGCTGACGCCGCAGGAGGTCGAGAAGCTCTTCGAGACCCTGCGCCGTCTCGCGAGCGAAGGCTGTTCCATTCTTTATATCAGCCACAAGCTCGAGGAAATTCGCGCGCTCTGCGAGAAGGCGACGATCATGCGCCTCGGTCGCGTCGTTGCGCATTGCGATCCGCGCGAGTCGTCGGCAAAGCAACTCGCCGAACTCATGATCGGCATGGAATTGAAGCCGCCATCCGCCATGCGCGCGGGCGCGGTCGACGGACCTCCGCGCCTCGAGGTCAGCCGGCTGACGCTCGTTTCCGACGATCAGTTCGGAACCAGCCTCCGCGAAATCTCCTTTTCTGTGCGTGGCGGCGAAATCCTCGGAATTGGCGGCATCGCGGGAAACGGCCAGACCGAACTCATGGATGCGTTGTCGGGGGAGGTCTATTCGGGAAAGCCCCAGACCATTCTGATCGACGGCGTACCCGCGGGACATATGGGACCGTCGCAGCGCCGCACCATTGGCGCGAGCTTCGTGCCTGAAGAGCGCAACGGGCATGGCGCAGTATCGGCCATGACGCTCTCGGAAAATGCCTTTCTCTCCGGTCATATCCGCCATTCGCTGGCGCGGCTCGGCTTGATAGATCACGGCAAGACGACGGAATTCGCGCAGGAGGTGATCAGGGTGTTCGACGTGCGCACCGTCGGCCCCAAGGCGGAGGCGCGTGCTCTCTCCGGCGGCAATCTGCAGAAATTCGTGATCGGCCGCGAAGTGCTCCAGAAGCCCAAGGTGCTTGTCGTGAGCCAGCCGACATGGGGCGTCGATGCGGGCGCCGCTGCCGCCATCCATCAGGCGATCATCGAGCTCGCCAATGAAGGCGCGGCGGTTGTCCTGATCTCCCAGGATCTCGATGAGATTTTCACACTCTGCGACAACATCGCCGTGATTGCAGGCGGTCGACTCTCCGCGCCCAAGGCCGTCAGCGCAACCAGCGTTTCGGAGATCGGCATTCTCATGGGCGGTATCAGCGATCCGGTTGGAGACAGTCATGCAGCTTAAGCTCGAACCGCGTGGATTTCAGTCGAAGTTCTGGAGCTATGCTTCACCCGTTCTCGCCATAGCGCTAACGATCGCCACCATGGCCGTCATCTTTCTTGTGCTCGGAAAAGATCCGGTCATCTCTCTCTACACTTTCCTCATCGAGCCGCTGGTTGCCGAGAATGGCGCGACGGAGCTGCTCGTCAAGGCCTCGCCACTCATTCTCATGGGTGTCGGAATCTCGCTCGCCTATCGCGCCAATGTCTGGGACATCGGCGCGGAAGGTGAGTTCACCATCGGCGCACTTTTCGGCGGCGGCATCGGTCTCGCCTTTCCCGATCTGCCCTTTGCGCTGCTTTTTCCGTTGATGCTGATTGCGGGCATGATTGGCGGAATGCTGTGGGCGATGCTCGTCGCCCTGCTGCGTACGCAGTTCAATGCGAACGAAATCCTGACGAGCTTGATGCTGACCTATATCGCGCAGCTTATCCTCATCTACATG
>JAJXZC010000363.1 GCA_021780275.1 Pseudomonadota bacterium | reverse complement strand
CGTTGGTATCCCAGACGTAAATGCCTTCGCCGCGCGTGGCGACACGAGATCCGGTCTGGCGCAGGCCCGCGTGATCGGTGAAGGGATGGAGATAATGCGCCCTGTCGAGCACCTGCCACGCCGGCGTTTCCATGCTTTTATAGGTCAAGATGTCACTCGCATTCCGCGCGGCGAAACTGCCGCGTCGGCCATCATTGAGCCCTCATCCCCGGGAAGACGCCAGCTTGCCGCCTGGTCTGGCGCGGCGCGAAAACATGATCGACCGTGCGCCATTCAGTGCGTCAGGCTGTTGCGGTAGTCGCGGGGCGAGATGCCATATTGCCGCCGGAAGCTCCGGCTGAAATGCGAGAAGTCCTTGAAGCCGCAACTGAGCGCGATGGTGTTGATCGGCCAGCCGCGCTTCAGCGGATCGGCGAGGTCTCGTCTGATGCGGTCGAGGCGATGCGCCTGAATCCAGCGCGCGACCTGGTGCTCCTCCGCCTCGAAGAGTGCGTAGAGATGGCGAAGCGAGATCTGGTGCGCCTCCGCGATGGCGCTGGGCGTGAGGTCGGGCTGGTCCAGCCTGTCCAGGATGTAGGCCTTTATCCGGTCGAGCTGGGAAATGCGGTTGACGGTGGCGGCAGGTTCCGCCGTCGCTCCCAGCAAGGCCGTGGCCAGAAGGTCAAGTGTGTGTTCCTCGAGACGCGAGGCGATATATCCGGGAATGCCTTCCGGTGCGTCGCAGAGCGCGGCGGAAAAATCGTAGAAGAAGCGTCCGGGGATGCCGTCTGCCGGGATATGTCTCGCGATGAGCGCGCCGATATTCGGCACGCGGTCGCGCAGTGCTTCGCGCGGAATCTTCAGCGAGAGTTGCCGATAGGGCCCCTCGAAGCGCATCTGGTATGGCCGTCGACTATCGTAGAGAACGAGGGAGCGCGGGCCCGCCGTGACCTCTCGTCCGTCCTGGGTGAAGGCGCTTGTCCCGTCGATCTGGACATTGATCTCATACCAGCGATCGTCGTCGCGGGTGATTTCGCGTTCGCCTCGCGTCACATCGAGGCTCGTCGAGACGATATTGGCGAGTGTTACCTCACCGAATTTGAGCCATGAGACATGGCCGTAGAAGCCTTCATGACTCGACCGGCTGAGGCGTGTGGGCGGAAAGAGGCGGTTCGTCGCTTCGTGCCAATAGTCCAGGCGGTCGCGCGGAGGAACGGCTTCGGTGCAGAGGTTCTGCCAGCTACCTGCCGATTGCGTCATGCCGCTCTCTCCGCTCCGCCATCGTCAGGTTGAAAGAATATCTGCACCGTCGAAAATGCTCTCGGGCGTGAAGGGCGTGGTGATGAGGCCATCCTCCAGCATGTAGCGGATGAAAACGTCGAGCATCGCCCGGTTCTTCGCAAAGCCGACAGGCCAATAGTCCTTGCCAAGTTTTTCCTCGGCACCGAGCAGGGCTTCGAGCTGCCAGGGCAACATGGTGGACAGAGCCGCCGAGTCGAAGAGCTTTGAGCGGGCAACTTCCTGCGCGGCGGCGAACGCATTGAAGAGCTTGCGCGGCAGCGTCGGATCGGCCTCGACCAGCGGACGCTTGATCGCGAGAATATGCATTGGCGGGAAGATGCCGGTCTTCTCGAAATAGGCGAGTTCGGCTTCCATCGGATTCTCGAACAGCCGCCCGACATTTGCCGATGGCCATGTGCTGGGCGCGCGGGCGGTATAAAGCGCGTCGATCTCGCCGCTTTCGAGAAGCGCCGCGAGGCTCGCATCGGTGCGGTGCTCGATCCGGAACTGGTCCGGATAGAATTGCGGATGTTCGTCGCCCGAGCGCGGCGCTTCGAGACCGCCGCTCACATAAATGGGAGCGGTACGCGGCAGGCCGAAATGCTCCTCGAAAATGCCACGCAGCCAGACCGCTGCCGCCATGTCGAAGACCATGAGGCCGATGCGCTTGCCCGCAAGGTCTGCAGGCGTCCTGATGCCTTTCGTCTTGTTGATGAAGACGCAGGAAAGGCGGAAATGCCGTGAGGGAAAGAGCGGTACGGCCACATAGGGGCGTTCCGGCGTTTCCAGCGTGCGGAGATAAGTCGCGATGGGAAATTCGCAAGCGTCGAAAGTGTGATCTTTCAGCTGCTTGTTGAAGAGCGCCTGTACGCCCATCAGCGAGATTTCCGCATCGATGCCATCGAGCGAGACTTCGCCATTCGCCAGCGGCCTCGTCCTGTCGCTGTCGCTAACGCCGATTTTCAGTTTCATTGATGTCATTTTCTTCGCCTCTCCCCGCTCAAGCTGTCGGGCGCAGACGCGCCATCAAGTCGTCGAGAAGCTCGGGCAGGGCGAGCGGCGTTGCGTTGGCGCCGCCGCGTGCATAGACGCCATAGGCATGGGTAAGGTCGGTGCCGAGGCGATCCGCGAGGCGCACCACGGCTTCCTTGCATTGCTCTGGCGTGGGCAGGCAGGTGATCTTCTTGCCGTCGGGCAGATGGTCGTTCGCGCCGATGAGTTCGAGGCGCGTTGTGCCGACCTTGCGCGAGGCGGCGACATTGTTGGCTGAGCGTTCGTCGCGACCGATGACGAAGCTGCGATGAGTGAGGCCCGGTGCAACCCAGGAAACAATGTCGTCATAGTTGTGGCCGATCCGCGCGACGACGGCGGCGACCGCCTCCGCCATGGCGTTGTGCATCACCACATAGGCACGGCGCTCCTCGTCGCCCCATTTCCAGCGGTTCGCGGAAATGGCGGTCGCTGTCGAATCCGCACGCCATGGCGAGACGGCATTGCCGCGTTTTTCGAAAAGCCCCGGATCGTCATAGGCGGTCGCCGGCGAGGGCAGGCCGCGATATTCGGCGATGTGTTCGTAAGGCACGACGCCCATCGGCTCGGAAATCACCATGCGGTGGATGAGCAAGCCATCATCGTCGATGAGCGGCGAGATGTTCAGCACTTCCTGCGAAAATGAGGGCTCGAGGCGGGCCTGAAGTTCCTGCGGCAGATATTGGCGCGACGTCGGCCGGAATCCGGAGTCGATCAGGCGCTGGTTGATCGCCTTGTGTTCTGAGGAGAAGGGGTAGGGCTTGGTCTTAGTGCAGGGCATGAAGAGCAGAACGCGACGCTTCGCCTTGGGCAGCTTCGGTTCATACTCGTTCCGCACGAAGTTGAGCCATGCCGCAATGCGCGGATGCGAGAGCGAGTCGACATTGTCCTGCGGGCTGTAGAGGCAAAGCGTCGGATCGAGCTGGAAGGGGCTTTCAATCTTCTGCGAGGATTCGAGGAAGCGCTGGTCGCGGTCGATGATGGTAACCATGGATACTCTCGGAACGATTGAGCTTCGGAGCGTGGCGCCCGAAGCGCATTCAGGAAAACGATGTCGCGGCAAAATTGCCGATGCCGCGCCTATGCGTCAGGGACAGATTTGACGCTTTGGCACGAGGCGGATTCAGTTCTCCATTTTCATCGCGACGCTTGCTTCACTGGACATCGGCGAGTTTCCCAAACGCTTACTCATCTGCCCCAGGGACCAGCCGGAATCCGACGCATTTACGGCGCATGTGTCGCGCGTTGATGGAGGTCGGCCCGATCCGGTTTTCCGGTCACTCGGAGCAAGGAACCACCTAGCAATGCTCGTACCAGTTGGGCGATGGCGCGATCCCGAGGCGCCGCAGAATCCATGGTGAAAATCTAGGCAATCGCCGCATGGTTTTGGGGCAAACCGTTCTCTGGGGGGCGTATTTTGCATTCGGCCTGGGCGAGAAAGGTTTCGAAGGAGCGCCGGATAAGCGTGGGGTCGATCTCGCGCACGATGACGACGATCTCGGTGCCCGCATTGGCCACCGACTGAGCCATATGTTCCGGCATGTGGACGATGTGGCGCACGGACTGGATGACGACAGGCCCGTTCTGCTCTTCGCCCGCAATAGTCATTGTTCCCTTCATCCGAAGGATGTTGGGTCCGTGCCGGTGCAGCAACAGCGACAGCCAGCTTGCGAAGACGGCCCAGTCGACAGATGCAGGCCAGCGAAGAACGGTCGCGGCAATGCCGTGATGATGAGCGTGTGCTGGCGATGCGAGTGGCGCTCTCGCCTTGTTCGTTTCCAGCGCGTGACGGTCGAAGGGGTCGAGGCTGTCATGCGGGTCGCATTCACGCAATATGGCGATCGGGTTGATCGTACTTACCGTGACGCGGGCCACTTCGATCTCGTTCTCGTCCGCCATGTCGGATTTGGTGAAGAGAACGACGTCCGCCGCGACGATCTGCGCGACGGCTTCGGGTTGCTCGGCCAATGTTGCAGGCGCATGGCAGAGATCGACCAGCGTGACGACGCGGCCGAGCCGGAGACGCGGGCGAAGCATTGGATCGGTGACGAGAGTGGCGAGGAGCGAGGCTGGATCGGAGATGCCCGATGTCTCGATCAGAACGCGCGAGAAATGCGGCACCTTGCCGCTCGCGCGATCTTCAAGAAGTTGCAGGAGAGATGCACGAAGGTCACCATCGGTCGCGCAGCAGAGGCAACCATCTGCGAAGGTGCCGGCCTTGAGGCCCGACAATCCCATCAGGTTCTGATCGACGGGAATATCCGCATATTCATTGACCAGCACAGCCACGCAGCAAAGCGCGCCCGTTTCAGCAAGCCGCCGTACAAGCGATGTCTTGCCTGCGCCGAGAAAACCCGTCAGCACGTCCACAATGACGTAGGACCGGCTGGTCATTCCTCCACCCGTCCTCGCAGGCACTCGAGAAATGCCTCATCGAGTGGATCCGGCATGGTGCGGCCCAGCCTGTCGACGGCGCGCCAGATGCCGGCGAGGTCGGTCGCCAGCTCGCGCTTGCCGGTCGGTCCGGTCAGTTGAAAGCGGTCGCGCCACGCCATCAGGCGCACGCCGGCAGGCGCGGCGAGTTCGCCTGCTGTATTCGCAATACGAATGCGCACGGCGCCTTGTCGGGACGCCGTCAATGGTCCGGCGCTCCAATGCCTGTGTTCGCTGAACGATCCGCAGAAGCCGCACATGTCCGTCAGGGCCTCGGGCCTTGCGTGCCGCGTGGATAACGCTCGATGAAATCTCGGGCAATCTCCTCGAAGGTTACGAAGCGCACGCCGGGATGGCTCGCCATGTGGCTGAAGAAGCGCTCATGCATCGAGAGCACCTGCGGGCGGCCGGACACGTCCGGATGGATCGTAATGGTGAAAGCCGCGTAGTCATATTCGCGATAGACCCAGTCGAACTGGTCGCGCCAGAGTTCTTCTATGTCGCGCGGATTGACGAAGCCGTGGCTGTTGGGCGATGCCTTCATGAACATCATGGGTGGCAGATCGTCGATGTACCAGGAGGCGGGAATCTCGACGAGATCCGTTTCCTTTCCACGATTCATCGGCTTCATCCACGTCTCGGCGGATTTGCCGTAGTCGATCTTTGACCAGCTCTCGTCTTTCCGCGCGTAGTAAGGAAAGAAGTCGTTATGCATCAGGCTGTGGTCGTACAGGATGCCGCGCTGGAGCAGCAGGTCGATCGTGCCCGCGCTGAATTCCCACCAGGGCGCGACGTAGCCGACGGGCGGGCGACCCTGCAATTTCGTGATGAGTTCGATGGATTTGTCGATGACGGCCGCCTCCTGATCCTGCGTCATCATCAGCGGGTTCTCATGCGAATAGCCGTGCATGCCGATCTCGTGACCGGCAGCGGCGACCGCCTTCATTTCGTCGGGAAAAGTTTCGATGGAATGGCCGGGCGCGAACCATGTCGTCTCGATGCCGAAGCGCTCGAACATGCGTAGAAGCCGGGGAATGCCGATTTCGCCCGCGAAGACGCCACGCGAGATATCGCAAGGGCTGTCCTCGCCGCCATAGGAGCCAAGCCAGCCTGCGACTGCATCGACGTCGATGCCGTAGGCAACCAGTATTTCCTTCGTCATCAGGGTCTCTCCTCGATGCATGAATTGGCGATGGAATGAACGATGGCGGCGACGTCGCTGGTAGTCGGTTGGCCGAGGATCAGCGACAGCAGCAGCCGCGCCTTGGGGCCTGTGAGGTCGCCCGCAAAAATGGCGCCTGCCTTTTCGAGATCGGCGCCGCCGCCCTGTCCGTAGATCGGCTCGACCCGGCCCTCCGGCGAACGCGAAGTGACGAGGACGGGAATGCCTCGTGCATGGAGTTGCGCCACAAGCACAACGATGTTCGGCGTGGCATTTCCGCGCCCGGTTGCCGCGAGCACCAGCCCTCGCGCACCTCCCTCGGCGCAGAGCTTCAGGACTCTGTCGCCGCCGCCGAGTGTCAGCGTAACGAGATCGACGGGCGTTGCGAGGCTCGCTTCGGCGAAACGCGTGAAGCCCGCAGGCCTTCGCGTGAGGCGCACCACGTCGCGGTCCACGGTGCCTATGGGCCCGTTCGTCGCGGCGAAGGCGTGGCGCCGCGAGCTATGCCTTTTGGTGGCATCGCGGGCGGACAGTATGTCGCCGTCGAAAACGACCAACACGCCGAGCCCTGACGCGGCGCGCGTCCCCGCGACACGGATCGCATCGCCGAGATTGCGCGGTCCGTCGCGGTCGGGTTCGTCGGCGGAGGCCTGAGCGCCGGTGAAGACAACCGGCTTTCCCGGTTCGAGCAAAAGGTCGGCCAGAAAGGCGGTCTCTTCGAGCGTGTCTGTTCCATGCGTAACGACGACGCCCGCGATGTCGGCGCGGCGCCGCGCCTCGCCTATGGCTTTGACGATGGCGAGAGCGTCATCGAGGGATAGCGCATAGCTGTTGCGGGCAAGGATGCTGCGTCCTTCGACCGGCGGCAGGTCGCCAGCCGGCAATCCGGCGAGAAGGACGCTTGCATCGAGCGTTGCATGAACGGCGCAGCTCGCACGATCATAGGTCGACGCAATCGTGCCGCCGGTGGTGAGCACCGCGATTTTCCCGGTAAAGGCAGTGGCCACGGTCATGTCTCAGTTTCCGGCGAGAACCCGGCCCCAGCCGGGGATGCGGAGGTCCACGCCCGCCATCAGGCAGGCTTCACGGAAGGTGATCGCGATGGAGTCGACAATCGGAATGCCGAGTTCGGCTTCCATTTCTTCAACAAGCTCGGTCGCGTTGAAATTCGTGCAGACGACGGCAATGCAATCGGGCTCGCTCTTCGCCGCTGTGCGCAGCAGCTTGCGTATTGGTTCCGGTCCGGTCGCGCCGATCTCGACATTCTCCCGCGCGCCGAGGTTGGAGGCCCCCACAACCTCGAAGCCCTGACGCGCATATTCGACACTGATCTGCTCCGTAATGTCGGGCGTGTAGGGAACAGCCAGCGCGATGCGGCGCCATCTGTTCTCCCGGAAGGTCTTGTAAAAGGCGATGGTTGTCGAGGAGGCGGCAATTCCGGTCTCTCTCGTAATCGCCTCACAGAGAGCGACGTCGTTCTCGAGTCCGCGCCAGCTTGCCGAGGTTCCGTTCCAGAGGATCGCGTCAAGCGGCGCGTCGGCGAGCAAGCGCGTGGTCGCGAGCATAGGCTCCATCTGGAATTGCGCTTCGGACGATCCGCTTAAGGCAAGATGCGTCACTGTCATACGCGAGAAATGATGCGTCATCCGGTGCTTCAACGGCTCGTTCATCGCGTAGGTGAGCGGCTCGAGCGCGGTATTGGAAGACGGCGTGATATGGCCGATGCGGATGATCTTTCTCATTATGCGGCGCCTGAAACATTGGTATCGGGAAGGCCGGGCAGGAAACGGCCCTGAAAGAAGACGAGCGGCGTGCCGTCGCGCGAATTGAGGTCCACGACTTCACCCACGAAGATGCGGTGATCGCCTGCGTCATAGATATGGCGGGTCCGGCATTCGAGATGGGCAAGCGCATCTGCGATAAGCGGCAAGCCGAGAGCCGAGGGAACGAGTTCGTGCCCGTCGAAGACGTCCTCGGCGCCTTTCGCGAAGTGCTGCGCCAACGCCATTTGTTCGGCAGAGAGAATATTAATGGCGAAGCTGCCAGCCTTCTCAAAAATCGGGCGCGAGCGCGATGTGTCGCGGAGGCTCCAGAGAACGAGCGGCGGCTCGAGAGAAACGGACGCGAAGGAATTGATCGTCATGCCGACCTGCATATCGCCATGCCGGGCCGTAACCACGGCAACGCCAGTGGTGAAGAGGGAGCAGGCCTTGCGGAAGTCCTGCGCGCCGATGGTGGAGGACATGACGGTCATTGTTTTTTCTCACGCGGATTTACAAGGCGCTCGATATCGAGTGGCTCTTCGGAAGCCTTTTGGGCGAAGGCGACGACATGCGGTTCCAGCCGCGCCGCGAGGGGCCGCGCGTCGGCGAGCTTCGTGGAAAGCCTGAATACGGTGTCCTGCACGCGCTCGCGCAAGTTCGATGTGTCTATGGCGGTGAAGCGTCCGTTGGAGACAACTATTCGTCCATTCGCCATGACGTCACGGACGGAGGCGGAGTCTGCCGCCGTGACGATCTGGTTGAGCGGATCTGTCAGGGGAATGAAATCGAGGTGGTCCAGGTCGAAGAAGACGAGATCGGCGGCATAACCAACGGCGATGCGGCCGGTATCCGCGAAGCCGGTTATGTTCGCGCTGCCCTGTGTCGCGAGTCTCAGCGTCTCAATGGCGCTGAGCCAATTCTCGCGCGGGCCTGAAAATCCGCGAGAGGCGTAGGAGGCGAGCCGCATGGCCTGGAGCATGCTGAGTGCGTCGGAAGAATTGGCGCCGTCGGTCGCAAGACCCACATTGATGCGGCGTTCAAGCATGGAGCGCACATGCGCCATGCCGGAGCCGAGGCGGAAATTGCTCGCCGGGATATGCGCGATGGAACATTGATGTTCGGCCAGGAGATCGAGGTCGTGCCCGTCGAGCCAGACGCCGTGGGCGGCGACAAAGCCGGGGCGCAGGATGCCGCGATCGGCGAGGTAGCGCACCGGCGAGACGCCCCAGAGCTGCCGCGCGGTGACGGCCTGAAGCCGCGACTCTGCGATATGCATGTGAATGCGGAGCCCGTGGCGCTCCGCCGGCGCGACGCAACGCGCGAGGAATTCTTCGGAGCAGTGATGCGGGATCGTCGGCGCGATGGCCAGTTCTATGCCTTCAGGCAATTCGTCTCGCGCGGCGATGATCTCTTCGATGGCGGCAAAGGTCGCGTCCGCGCTGCCAAGATCGAACTGGCTTACGGTCTTGCGGAGATCTTCTGGCAATGAGTCGAGAAGGCCGGGAATGGCGGTGAAGAGCGTCTTGTCGGCGATCATGGGCGCGAGCACGGCCTTCATGCCTGCGTCGGCATAGGCCCGTGCGGCTGCGGCAAAGCCCGCTTTGGTCGGCAGCGGAAATTCATAGACGAGATCGAAACAGGAGGTGCAGCCCTTGCTGAGCATGTCGAGCGCGCCGAGAAGGGTGGAGAGATAAATCGTCTCGGCGTCGCGCGCGCCTGCGAGCCAGGGCCCTTTGGTGAGCGAGGCTTCGAGCGTCCAGCGGTCGGCGACGCCTTTGACGAGATTGGAATGCCCATGCGTATGCGCGTTGACGAAGCCCGGAAGGATCAGGCGGTTCGATGCGTCATGGACGGCGCCGGCCGAGAGGATTGCCCCCGGACGGTCGATGGCGGCGATGCGGCCGTCGGCGATCAGGAGATCGCGCGGTTCGACTGTGCCGGTCGCCGGATCGGCAACGAGGCCGCCACGGATGAGAAGCTCGGAGGCGCTCATGGTGTGGTCACCGGCGGATGTTCGGTGACCCAGTGCTGCGCGACCTCCGAGCGCCCGGCGAACCACACATCGTCATGGTTCGCCACGAGATCGAGAAAACGGCTGATGCCTTCGAAGCGCGCGGGCTGCCCGGAAATGCGGGCGTGAAGGCTCACCGTCATCATGCGCGGGTTGCTTGCGCTTTCGGCGTGAAGCACGCGAAAGGCGCTGGCAAGATGTTCGTAGAACTCCGATGCCGTCGCGAGTTTCGCGGTCGCCAGGCGATTGTCGTTATTCGTGAATGTGTGCGGCACGACGAGATGCGGCTTGCCCGCCACATCGACCCAATAGGGCAGGTCGTCGGCGTAGGAGTCTGCGTCATAAAGAAAGCCCCCGTGCTCGACGAGAAGCGAGCGCGTGCGCGAGCTGGGCGAATAGCGGCTCTGCCAGCCAAGAGGCGCGCGGCCGAGCGTTTGTTGCAGACTCTTCACCGCCGTGGCGATGGCGTCGCGTTCCTCATCCTCGCTCATGTTGAACTGGCGCAGGAAACGGTCGCCATGGCAGCAAAGGTCGAACTTGCCTTCGCGGATTGCGCCTGCGATTTCAGAATTGCGCTGTAGCGCCTGAGCGCAGGCGCTGATGGTGAGCGGGAGCCCGCGTTCGACGAAAAGGTCATGGAGGCGCCAGAAGCCGACGCGCGAGCCATATTCGAACAGTGTCTCGGCAACGAAGTCGCGCTTGCCCGCAGGAACCTCGCCAAAAATGCCGTCCGTCAGGGCGATTTCCGTCGCGGCGTCTCCATCGGGCAGGGAAGGTTCGGCCCCTTCCTCGACATTGAGCACGATGACGAGCGCGAGCCGTGCGCCGCCGGGCCAGCGGGCATCGGGCCGATTGCGGCCATATCCGACAAAGTCGCGCTGTCCGTCGGGAAAAATCTTCATGTGATGCCGTCCAGCGTTCCAAGGCTTTCGGCGAATGCGAGAAGGCGCTCTTCGCCGCGTGGGCCAGCGATCAGGGAAAGCCCGATCGGGCAATCTTCGAAGGTCGTCGCGGGGATGTTGATTTGGGGCAGGCGCGTCAGGCTTGCGATGCAGGTGAGCGCCAGCGTCTTTTCGCGAAACTCGACCTGCGCGGACACCAGGGCATCGCGGAGTGGCGGCAGGTCATGTGCCGTCGGGATGACGATGAAGCCGTCATCGCCGAGAAGGTCGATGAGGCGCGCGGCCAGCGCCTCGCGCTTGAGGACGGCTGCGGCGATGGCCTCCGGCTTGATGGTTGATGAAAGCTCGATGCGTTCGGCAACCGCCTGGCTGAGGTTGCGCCCCGGCATCGTGCCCCACTGGCCGAGCGTCGACCAGAGATCATGCAGTTGAAGCGGGCGGAACGTATCGAGCCAATGATCGATGCCTTCCTTGAAAAGCGTGATCTCGTTCGTTGCACCGAGCGCCTTCGCAATGGGCAGAAGCGCCGCGCCGATGCCGCGCACGGGAATGTCGAATGCATCGCGAGCCAACAGTAGGCGCGGAGCCGAATACTTGTGCACCGGACCCAGATAGATCTCGCTCACGCGGCGGAGCATGGCAGCGTCGCGAGCGAGCCAGCCCACCGTGTCGAAACTCGGTGCCATGGCCATGACGCCTGCGACCGAGACGCGGCCGAACGTCGTGCGAAGGCCATAAAGGCCGCAGAAGTTCGCGGGTACGCGGATCGAGCCGCCTGTGTCGGTGCCGAGTGCGAAGTCGCAAAGACCCGCGGCGACCGCCGATGCGGAACCGCTGGACGAGCCGCCGGGCGCGCGGTTGGGCGCCCTGGGATTGATCGGCGTCCCGAAATGCGGGTTCATGCCGAACATGCCGCAAGCAACTTCGTCCGTATGCGTCTTGCCGATGAGGCGTGCGCCTGCGGCGAGTGCCACGATGACGGAGGGCGCCGTCGCGACGGCGGGCGCATTGTCGCGCAACCTGTCGGGATTGCCGCAGGCGGTTTTATAGCCTGCGACGTCGAAAAGGTCCTTCACCGCGAAGTCGAGACCGGCGAGAGGGCCGGTATCCGAGATCTGAAGCGATGCCGGTCCATGCTCGACAAAGGCGAGCCGCCGGATCTCATCCGGCGAGACTATTACCGATCCGTGCATCGACGCTTACTCCGCTGCGGAGCGCGAAGATCCAGCAGAAGGCAGGTCGTAGGAATTCATGAACTCGTCCACGAATCCCTTGACGCCATCCCAGTCGAAGAAGCGGAAGGAGTTTCCGCGCGTGACGAAGGTCGGGCCCGAATAGAACATCTCGTATTGCAGATGGCGCGAGCCGAATTCCGAGCCGATCGCGTCCCATGCGAGCTTCATCAGCTTCACACGGCCTTCCGACGTGGTGCTGACAGAGCGCTGCGTCTTCTGGATGATGGCGTTGGTTTCCGGCGTGCTGAAATCGGCATAGGAGGAGGGCACCATGATGAGGCCGCCGCCCGCCAGCGTGCGGATGGCCTCCACCACTTCGGGATAGGTGTTCTGGGCGATCACCTGCGCCGTGCAGAGAATGCTGCGGTTCGGCACGTAATAGCCGTGATAGTTCTCGCCCGAGGCTTCCATCGCGATGACGAGGGCCTCGATATTGTTGACCTTGGCGGCCAGCAGGCCGAGCGTCTCGCGCACCTGCGGATAATTGATGATGTTGTTGATTTCAGCGATCTTGCGGGCGAGGCCGAGCAGGAACTGCAGCTTCACCATCAGGCGGATCATGCACTGATAGTTCTGGAAGACATGCGTGCGCGTGTCGTGCCACTGCGCCTGCGCCATCTTCAGGTCCTTGTAGACAAAGACGCGGTCCCACGGAATCTTCACATCGTCGAAATAGATGACGGCGTCGTTCTCGTCGAACTGGGCGGAGAGCGGGTAGTCGAAGGTCGATGTGGCGTTCTGCTCATAGCTGCGGCGCGACATCAGCGTCAGGCCTTTGGCGCCGATAGGAACGGCCGCCGTGAAGGCATAGGGTTCATCGCCTGCCTGCAGGGCCTGGAAGCCGGAGACCAGAACCTCGTTCGCCATGATGCCGCTGGTCGCGAGCATCTTCGCGCCGCGAATGGTGATGCCGGTCGAGTCCTCGTCCACCACCGACGCGACGAGATGAGGGTCCGGCTGGCCGCTGGCGGACTTTGCCTTGTCGGACTGCGGGTTGATGATGACGTAGGAGAGGTAGAGGTCATTGTCGCGGGCATATTCGTAATAGCCCTCGACCGCGCGGGCGCGCGATGGATTGTTCTCGTGGAAGACGTGCAGGCCCATGCGGAAGCCGGCCATGGTCGAGGCGACGTGATCGGGCGAGCGGCCGACCATGCCGCAGGTCATGCGCGACCATTTGACGAGCGCTTCGCGCCGTTCGACGAGTTCGCGGTGGTTGCGGGGCAGCTGCCAGGCGCGGCTCACCTGATCGCCGGTCTTGGGCGAGGTGAAGGTCATCGCGTCGATATTCTGGGGTGCCGCCTGAAAATCGTAGAAATTGCCTGCGGTCGCGACGGCATTGGCGAAGGCGGGGTCCGTGGTCACATCCGCGACGCGCCGTCCATCGATGAAGATGGTGCGTCCGTCCTTGAGGCTGTCGATGTGGCGCTTGCTGTCTTTTACCATGGCGGGTCCGCTTTCTGAGCTGGAGACCGACGCCAGGCTTCATGCCCTTTGCAAATCGGAAGTGGGGCCGTTTTGAAAGACAAGGGTATGTCCGAATAACTCGGAATGACGCATCTCCCATTTTTGGGTCCGATGCTGCATTGCAACAAGACTAGCGTTGGCGGCTGGTGGGCGTCAAGCGCCCCGTTCAGATTTTGTGCGAGATCGTGCCGGAGCTTGAAAATATATCAACTAACGCTAATATAAAGAGACGTTGAACCATGTCGTCGGCGGGCGGCGACGGGATTTGCGCGAGTACTGTCATGGCAGCGGACATCAAGGATCTGGAAGCGAGTGCCGCGGAGGCAACGAAGCTTCTCGGCGCGCTTGCCAATGAACGGCGGCTTTTGATCCTTTGCCAGATCGCGGACCGGGAAATCTCGGTCGGCGAACTCCAGGAGCTTGTCGGCATCAGCCAATCGGCGCTTTCCCAACACCTCGCACTGTTGCGGGAATTGGGGCTGGTGGCCACGCGGCGCGAAGCGCAGACGATCTATTACAAGCTCGCGAGCCCGGCGGCGCAGCGCGTCATCGAAACGCTTGCCGATATCTATTGTCCGCCCGCAAAGGCGCGAGCCACGAAGAGGAAAATCTGATGTCGCTGAAACCGGTCGATGCGGCCACCGTCAAATCATGGCTCGATGCGGGCGATGCCGTGCTCGTCGATATTCGCGAGCGTAACGAGCATGCCGCGGAGCATATTGCCGGCGCCCATCTCGTGCCCCTGTCGGAACTCGGCCAGCACGATCTGAAGTCGCTGGGAAAGCATCAGGTCGTCTTTCACTGCAAGGGCGGCATGCGCACGACCACGAATGCCGGAAAGCTCGCTGCAGCCTGCGAGGGCGAACTCTTCGAACTTACCGGCGGCATTGAAGGCTGGAAGAAGGCAGGCCTGCCGGTTAAACGCGGCTGACGATCCACCTTGCTGCCTGGCTTATAGCTTTTTCAGAACGTCCGCGACCTGGGCGATCACGTCCGGCTCCATATGCGCGAATAGCGGCATGCGGAGCAGGCCGTCGCCTGCGTGTTCGGCAACCTTCATGTCGCTGCCGGTGCGGCCGAAGCGCTTGCCCGCGGGCGAATTGTGCAGCGGCGCAAAATGCGCGGAAGCCGTCAACCCTTCGGCGACCAGAAGGTCGCGTGCCTTTGCGCGAAGCTCGCCCGTTTCAAAAACCAGCCAGTAGATATGGCCATTGTGACGGCAGGCATTCGGCACGACGGCGCGTCTGGCAAGTCCGCGCGCTTCGAGTGGCGCCAGAGCGGCGTGGTACGCCTCCCACAGCGCGATGCGGCGGTCGTTGATGGCGTCGGCCTGTTCGAGCTGGGCAAGCAGCAGCGCCGCGACGATTTCGCTCGGCAGGAACGATGAGCCGAGGTCGACCCATGTATATTTGTCGATCTCGCCACGGAAGAACTGGGCGCGGTTCGTGCCTTTTTCGCGCACGATCTCGGCGCGCAGCCGATAGGCCGGATCGTTGACGAGAAGCGCGCCGCCTTCGCCTGCGATGACATTCTTGCTCGCATGGAAGCTCAGCGCGGATAGTGCACCCAAGGTTCCGAGCGGCTTTCCCTTGTAGGTCGCGCCGTAGCCCTGCGCGGCGTCCTCGACGACGATGAGGTTGTGCTTCTTCGCGATGGAGAGGATCGTGTCCATTTCGCAGGAAATGCCCGCATAATGCACCGGCATGATGGCGCGGGTTCTCGGCGTGATGGCCGCCTCGATGAGCGTCTCGTCGAGATTGAGTGTATCGGCACGAATGTCGACGAAGACCGGAACGCCACCACGAAGCGCGATGGCGTTGGCCGAACTCACGAATGTATAGGTCGGAATGATGACCTCGTCGCCCGGCTCGATTTCGAGCAACAGGCCGATCATGTCGAGTGCGCCCGTGCCTGAATGCGTGAGAAGCGCCTTGTGGGTGCCCGTCTTTTCCTCGATCAGCGCATGGCAGGCCTTGGTGAACCTGCCGTCGCCCGCGAGCTGCTTCGCCGATAGAACCTCGTCCAGATATTGTCTCTCGCGGCCGGCAAGGGTCGGCTCGTAATAGGGAACGGTCATGTGTGTCTGCCAAGGCGGGAATGGGCCGGGCGGCGGGAACAAGCGTCCCTGCCCGAGTCGGCGCTCATTCAACAGGCCCGATGATGCTTATGCAAGGGGTGCCCTATGGCCTTCCCCAAGCTCTGGATTTGAGCAGCGACAGCGCCTCGGCGAGGTCGGCGGCGGCGTGAACCGTGAAACCGGGCCGCGCGAGTTTCAGCGTCGCGGCGCGTTCCTTCTCTCCATGTCCGGTCAGGACATGGATGGCTTCGGCGAGGCCCGCATTGCGGGCCGCTTCGACGTCGCTCGCCTTGTCGCCGATCATGATGCTCGCCTCAAGGTTGCGCCCCAGCTTTTCGGCGGCGAGTTCAAGCATGGCCGGACCGGGTTTGCGCCAGCGCGCATGTTCTTCGGCAAAGCCCTCGGTGTGGTCTTCATGGAAGGCGCAGGCGACGACGAGGTCGAGCGCCACGCCGCGCTCCGCGAGTTGCCGCGCGACCTCCGTCTCGACCGCCTCATATTCAGCCCAGCCGAAGCGCCCCCTCGCGATGCCCGATTGATTGGTGACGGCGGCGACCGCGATGCCCTGCGCATGCGCCCAGGCGATCAGGTCCACGATACCCGTTTCCAGCGCCACGTCTTCGGGCCGGGAGAGGTAGTTCACCTCCCGCACGATGACGCCGTCGCGGTCGAGAAAGAGGGCGGGGCCGCCACTCCGGGCGGGCGCGGAATCGGAAATCCAGATGCCGTTCTGAAGAAGCATCAGCCTGCGCGCTCGACCATTGTTTCACCTCACTGTGAATAGTCATTAGATCACGAGGCAGGGGTTTCATGAAACAGCGGGGGCCATATTCATGAATCTGATGACGGCTTCCGGCGTCCTTG
Organism: Pseudomonadota bacterium; assembly: GCA_021780275.1. Next base: position 4,460 of record JAJXZC010000363.1, on the reverse strand, counting down.
CGGCCATTGTCATCATTTCGAGGGCATTTCCATTGATCTGTCCCCGCATTGTCACAATCGACACAAGAAGTTCATAAGCACTTCACGCAAGGCCTGTAGCTGCTGAAAGGCCGGCGCGAGACTTTCGGACATTCGATTCGCCGGTCTATAGCGCGAAAGCGAGGGACGACGTGACCGATCAGGCCGCTGCCATTGCCGAACCTCTGGTGGAAGAAGGCGCTCTTCTGCGCCCCAAGGAACGCTTGAACCGCGCCGTGCATCGGCACAGGGCGGCCTCGAAAGAGGGCGTTCTGGAGCGGCTTTTCACGCTGCTTTTCACTGGCCTTGTCTACCCGCAGATATGGGAAGATCCGCTGATTGATCTCGAGGCTATGGAACTTCGCCCCGAGCATCATGTGGTGGCGATCGCGTCGGGCGGCTGCAACGTCATGTCTTATCTCGCGGCGGGCCCCGCACGCATCACGGCGGTGGATCTCAATCCCGCGCATGTGGCGCTGGGGCGCCTGAAGCTTGCCGCCGCCGCGCATATGCCGAGCTATGAGCATTTCTTCCGCTTCTTCGGCGAGGCGAACAGCCCGGCCAATCTCGAAACCTATCGGCGTTTTCTGCGCGACCGTCTCGACGACGACACATTCAACTATTGGGAACGCCGGTCTATTTCGGGCCGCAAGCGCATCACGCTCTTCACGCGCAATTTCTACCGCTACGGGCTGCTCGGCTATTTCATCGGTTGGGCGCATCTCGCGGCGAGGCTTTATGGCGTCGATTTCCGTCCGCTGCTTGATGCGGGTTCGCTTGCCGGTCAGCGCGTCTTTTTCGACACGAAGCTCGCGCCTCTCTTCGACAAGAAATTCGTGCGCCGCATCACCGACAATCCAGCTTCGCTCTATGGCCTCGGCATTCCGCCGTCGCAATATGAGAAGCTCGCCGGCGGGCGGCCCATGCATGAGGTGCTGCGCGAGCGCCTGGAGCGGCTCGCCTGCGGTTTTCCCATCGCCGACAATTATTTCGCCTGGCAGGCGTTCGCCCGCCACTATGCTCCGGGCGAGCACCCGTCGCTGCCGCCCTATCTGCAGCGCGATAATTTCGCGGCGTTGCAGGCGGGTGCGGGCCGCGTTGAAGTGATGAACCGCAACTTCACGGAATTCCTGCGCAGCGAACCGGACGCCAGCGCCGACCGTTACGTTCTGCTCGATGCGCAGGACTGGATGACGGACGAGCAACTGAATGACATCTGGCGCGAAATGACGCGCACGGCGCGCCCCGGTGCACGGGTCATCTTCCGCACCGCCGCCGAGCCGAGCCTTCTGCCCGGTCGCGTCGTGCCGGAAATCCTCGACCGCTGGCATTACGAGGCGGAGCGCTCGCTCGACTGGACCCAGCGAGATCGCTCGTCGATCTATGGCGGCTTCCATCTCTATACGTTCAAAGGCTGAGGGCGTCATGTCGATTGCCGACGCTGGACATTCGCATCTGATGGACCGGGTCTACCGGAACCAGAGGCATATCTACGACCTCACGCGCCGCTATTACCTCCTTGGCCGGGACCGGCTCATCGCCGGTCTCGATGCGCGGCCGGGGATGCGCGTCCTCGAAGTCGGATGCGGCACGGGCCGCAACATCATTGCGGCGCTCCGCCGCTTTCCGCATGCCGAGTTCTACGGCATGGACATCTCGTCGGAGATGCTTGCGACGGCGCGCACTGCGGCATGCAAGGCGCGGCTCGAACAGCGCGTGAGCTTTGCGCAGGGCGACGCGACCGATTTCGATCCGGCGCGCGCTTTCGGCATTCCGCAATTCGAGCGTGTCTTCATGTCCTACACCGTGTCGATGATCCCGGAATGGCGCAAGGCAATCGAGCAGGCCATGCGCAATGTCGCGCCGGGCGGCAGCCTTCATATCGTCGATTTCGGCCAGCAGGAGGAGCTTCCCCGCTTTTTCCGGGCGCTGCTTTTCGCTTGGCTCCGCTGGTTCCATGTCAGCCCGCGCGCTGACCTGCGCGACGCGCTGAGCGAGATCGCCGCGGCGCATGGTGCATCGCTCGATTTTCAGCCGCTCCATCGCGGCTACAGCTGGCTGGCTGTGCTGAAACGTCCCGCCTGATTTTTGCCCTGTTGATCTGCTTCAATGTAAACTGATGGTGGTTGGTCCATTCTTTGACCGATCGCGAATGAGTATCGGTCGTTTGAAGCAGGGTGTCGCCAGTGCAGCGTTGGTCCTCCATCTCCCGGCTATCCGGTCTGGCTTTTCTGACGATTGCGGGGCTTCTTCTGACGGGCGGCAACGCGCGGGCGGACGGCTGCACCGCTTCGCTTGGCAGCGTTGCCTCGCTGCGCACCGATATAAGGCAGGACGATCTGCAGCGACTTTATGCGGGCGCGCAGGGGCCTTGCCTCTGGTCCAGCCGGAATGCGGCGGCGCTCATCGCCACGCTGAGCAAGGCAGGCGATCAGGGGCTCGATCCGGCGCTCTTCCATCTCGATGATATTGCGCGGCTTCATGGTTCCCCAACCGACATAGCGCTGCGCGACCTGCTTCTCTCCGATGACGCGCTTCGCTATGCGCGGATCATGACGCGAGGGCAGGTCGATCCCACGACCGTCGATGACGATATCGACTTCGATATATATCCGGGCGACGTGCTGCCGGGCTTGAAGTCCGCCCTTTCGCAAGGCGACGTTTCGGATTGGCTCGCAGGCCTGCCGCCGCATCAGCCGGAATATAAGGCTCTCATCGGGCTCCTGGCGCATTATCGGTCGGTCGCGGCGCAAGGCGGGTGGCCCATGATCGCATTGCAGGATCCCTCGCTGAAGCCGGGCAAGTCGAGCCCGGCCGTCGCCGTCTTGCGGCGGCGTCTTGCGGCGGAAGGCTATCTAGCCAATGCCGAGGGCGGCGAGGTTCTCGCGGGCGACGTACTCGCAGCGTTGAAAAGCTTTCAGGTGCGCCACGGGCTCGATAATGACGGCGCGCTGGGCAAGAAAACAGTTGCTGCACTCAATGCGAGCGCGAGTGCCCGTGCCGAGCAGATCGCGCTCAATCTCGAACGCTGGCGGCAGCTTTCGGGCGGCATTCCAAAGACGCGCATCGAGGTCAACACGGCGGCGGCCGCCGCCGCGCTCATCGTCGATGAAAAGCCTGTGCTCCGCATGCGCACGGTGGTCGGTGCGAAGAAGACGCCGACCCCTATCGTGCGCAGCGATATTCGCGCGGTGGTGGTCAATCCGCCATGGGTGGTGCCGGTTTCGATCGTGCGCAAGGAGATCATGCCGGCGCTCAGGCGCAATCCGGACTATCTCGAAGCGCACAACATGGAGTGGAAGAACGGCCAGATCGTGCAGGCGCCGGGGCCGAAAAATTCGCTTGGCCGCATCAAATTTGAGCTGCACAGCGCCTTCGACGTCTATCTGCATGACACGCCCGCGCGCAGCCTTTTCAACAAGGCCGATCGCGATGCGCGTGCCCGCAGCCACGGTTGCGTCCGTCTCGAAAAGCCGCTCGACCTCGCCACGAAGCTTCTCCAGGACAATGCGAACTGGCCGCGTGAGCGCATCGAAGCGGCAATCGACGAGGGCGCGACTCAACGTGTGCAGATGGCGACCGACATTCCGGTGGTGATTGCCTACTGGACGGCCTTTGCCGACGAGGATGGCGCGGCGGAGTTCCGCGAGGATATTTATGGCCGCGATCACCGGTTGGCGGCGGCGCTGCCGCATGGCGGAGAAGCGGTGCCCGCGCCCATCGGACCGGTCAGCATGGCGCCTGTGGGCGGGGCCAAGGTGGGGGCCTGCATGGCCTGAGGCAGGTATTGCAGTTGCGTCTCATGATCGCATGGGCGCGATGTCATTTGACGCCGGAGACCATATTTCCTATACGGGTTTAACGGGGGCGTTCAAACTTCGAGAGGTAGCGTGGCGTTGCATTTCACACGCAGAGGTTTCTTCGGTCTGGGCGCTGGTGCAGCGACCCTGGCGCTCACGAAACCGGCTCTTGCCGCAGGCCCCTCACGCAGGGCCCTGAAATTCCATAATACGCATACGGGCGAAGTCTTTGCCGAGACTTATTGGGCAGACGGCGCCTACGTACCCGAAGCGCTTGCGGGCATAAAGAAGGTCCTGCGCGACCATCGCAACGGCGCGGAACACGACATCGACACGCATCTGCTCGATCTTCTGGTCGTGCTGCGCGGCAAGCTCGACACCAACTCACATTTCGAAGTCATCTCCGGCTATCGCTCGCCCGAGAGCAACGCGAAGATGCACAAGGCGAGCGGCGGCGTCGCCAAGCACAGCCTTCACATGCAGGGACAGGCGATCGACATTCGCGTGCCGGGCCGCGATCTCGCCGTGGTGCAGAAGGCGGCGCTGGTGCTCAAAGGCGGTGGCGTGGGTTACTATCCCGCATCCGACTTCGTGCATGTCGATTGCGGTCGCGTGCGTCACTGGCAGCAGGGCCGCGACGCC
>JAJXZC010000769.1 GCA_021780275.1 Pseudomonadota bacterium | reverse complement strand
GCCGCCGCTCGGCGCCGCGTGCATGCTCTCTGGGCCGCTGACGCCGTCGCGGCCGTAAAGACTCGTGAGCGAGGTCAGACCGCCGGCGGGCTCCGAGGTTCTACGGCCGGTTTGCGACCCCGTCTTGACGGGGCGTCCGGCGGCAAGATCATCGAGCAGCGTGTTGAAATTTTCCTCGGTCAGGTCTTCGTAATAATCGTCGTTGATCTGCACCATCGGCGCGTTGCAGCAGGCCCCCAGACACTCGACCTCGAGCCAGGAAAAGGTACCGTCCGCCGTCACATGGTTTTGCGGGCCGATGCGTCTTTCAAGGACTTTTTTGATAGTATCGGCGCCGCGCAGGACGCAGGGCGTCGTGCCGCAGAACTGGATGAAATATTTGCCGACCGGCGCGAGATTGAACATCGTGTAGAAGGTCGCGACCTCGAGCGCGCGGATCGGCAACATGCCGAGCTTCGCCGCGACACTCTCGATCGCCGGTTTCGGCAGCCAGCCACCGTTCTGCTTCTGCGCGATCCAAAGCAAAGCGATGATGGCCGAGGCCTGGCGGCCCGGCGGATATTTGGCGATCTCCTGCGCGCACCGCGCCTCATTCTCCGGCGTGAAGGCGAAGCTCTCGGGCTGCACTTCGGCAAGGCGGCGCACGCTCATCGATCGACCTCGCCGAAGACGATGTCGAGCGAGCCGAGAATGGCCGAGACGTCGGCGAGCATGTGCTTGCGGCACATCGTGTCCATCGCCTGCAGGTGCGGGAAGCCCGGCGCGCGCAGCTTGACGCGGTAGGGCTTGTCGGTGCCGTCGGAGACGAGATAGACGCCGAATTCGCCCTTGGGCGCTTCGACCGCGGCATAGACCTCGCCCGCCGGCACGTGCACGCCCTCGGTATAAAGCTTGAAGTGATGGATCAGTGCTTCCATCGATTGCTTCATCTCGGCGCGGCTCGGCGGCGCGACCTTGCCTTGGACATGCACCGGACCCTGGCCGCCCGGCGACATGAGCTTCTCGACGCATTGCTGCATGATCTTCGTCGCCTGCCGCATCTCTTCCATGCGGATGACCTGGCGATCGTAATTGTCGCCGTGCCGGCCGACGGGAATATCGAAGTCCATCTCCTCGTAGCACTCGTAAGGCTGCGCTTTGCGCAAATCCCACGGCGCGCCGGAGCCGCGAACCATGACGCCGGAAAAACCCCAGCGCCAGCAATCCTCAAGGCTCACAACGCCGATGTCGACATTGCGCTGCTTGAAGATGCGGTTTTCGATGAAAAGCTCTTGCAGATCGTCGAGCACCTTAAAGAAAGGATCGCACCAGGCGCCGATGTCCTCGATCAATTGCGGCGGCAAGTCCTGATGCACGCCGCCCGGCCGGAAATAGCCGGCGTGCATGCGCGCGCCCGAGGCGCGCTCGTAAAAGACCATCAGCTTTTCGCGTTCCTCGAACCCCCAGAGCGGCGGCGTCAGCGCGCCGACGTCCATTGCCTGTGTCGTGACGTTGAGAAGATGCGAAAGGATGCGGCCGATTTCGGAATAGAGCACGCGAATCAATTGCGCGCGGCGCGGCACCTCGACGCCGAGCAGCCTTTCGATGGCGAGGCAGAAGGCGTGCTCCTGATTCATCGGGGCGACGTAATCGAGCCGGTCGAAATAGGGCACGTTCTGCAGATAGGTGCGCGCCTCCATCAGCTTTTCGGTACCGCGGTGGAGCAGTCCGATATGCGGATCGACACGCTCGACGATTTCGCCATCGAGTTCGAGAACGAGGCGCAACACGCCATGCGCGGCCGGATGCTGCGGGCCGAAATTGATCGAGAAATTGCGGACGTTCTGCTCGTTCATTGCGGCTTGACCTGCGGAGTCTCCGCCGCCGGCGGCACGCTTGCTTTTTCGTCGCCGGGCAGCACGTAATCGATTGCGCCTTCCCACGGCGACAGAAAGTCGAAACTGCGGAATTCCTGCCGCAGATTGACCGGCTCGTAGACGACGCGTTTTTCGGCATCGTCGTAGCGGACTTCGACATAACCGGTCATCGGGAAATCCTTGCGCAAGGGATGGCCCTCGAAGCCATAGTCGGTGAGGATGCGGCGCAAGTCGGGATGGCCGGAAAAGAGCACGCCGAGCAGATCATAGGTCTCGCGTTCAAACCAATTGGCGGCCGGGTAAAGCGCGGTGAGCGAGGCCACCGGCTGATCCTCCTCCGTCGCGACCTTGACCCGGATGCGCCGGTTATGCTTCGGCGAGAGCAGATGCGTGATGACATCGAAGCGCGGCACGCGCGTCGGATAATCGACCGCGGTCAAATCGATGAAAGAGACGAAGAGACAGGAAGGATCATCGCGCAGGTAACGCACCGTCTCGATCAAGCGCGACGGCTCGACCTCGAGCGTCAGCTCATTATAGTCAACGGCGTGGGCGCGGATGGCGCCCGGCAATGCGGCAGCGATCGAAGTTCCAAGGGCCCGAAGCTCGTCGCTCATCCGCACCAATCCTCAACGCTCAATCGTCCCAGTGCGGCGGATTTTTTTCTGCAGCAACAGCACGCCGTAAAGCAGAGCCTCCGCCGACGGCGGACAGCCCGGCACATAGATATCGACCGGCACGACCCGGTCGCAGCCACGCACCACCGAATAAGAATAATGGTAATAGCCGCCGCCGTTGGCGCAGGAGCCCATCGAGATGACGTAGCGCGGCTCCGGCATCTGGTCATAGACCTTGCGCAACGCCGGCGCCATTTTGTTGGTCAGCGTGCCGGCAACGATCATCACATCGCTCTGCCGCGGCGACGCGCGCGGCGCAAAGCCGAATCGTTCCACGTCGTAGCGCGGCATCGAGACTTGCATCATCTCGACCGCGCAGCAGGCGAGACCGAAGGTCATCCACATCAAAGAGCCGGTGCGCGCCCAGGTGATCAGCGCATCCGCCGTCGTCACGAGCATGCCCTTGTCGGCCAGCTCGTTGCTGATCGCCAGGAAACTCGGATCGTCGGAGCGCACCGGCTTGCCGGTCGCCGGATGGACGAGCGAGCCGGGCACGGTTTCGAGCGCAGCGTTCAATCCCATTCCAAGGCTCCCTTCTTCCACTCATAGACGAAGCCGATCGTCAAAACGCCGAGAAAGACCATGACGGCCCAAAAACCCGCCGTGCCGATCGCCTTGAAAGCCAGGGCCCAGGGAAAGAGAAAGGCAACTTCGAGGTCGAAGATGATGAAAAGCAATGAGACGAGATAGAAGCGCACGTCGAATTTCATGCGCGCGTCGTCGAAGGCATTGAAGCCGCATTCATAGGCCGAGAGCTTCTCGCTGTCCGGCGCCTTGAAGGCCAACAGGAAAGGCGCCACGGCCAGAGCCGCGCTGATGACCGCCGCAACAGCCATGAAGATGACCAACGGCAAATATTGGCTGAGCAGGTTTTGCATTATCATCAGCCTAGGCAGGTCTACTGGCACCCTCCCGGTCCCAGTTTTTCGTTCCCTACCGCAGTGCAATCGCGGAAGCAAGGGTGCGACGCTTTGCGCACTTCGTCTTATCCAGGCTTCTCTTCAGCGGCGCGGAGAAGGCCCGTCTTCTTCGCCCGGGAGATAGGACGGATAATAAATATTTCAAGGCCTTAGTAACTGAGCCGGCAATCGGGGCGCGGCGCACGCAACGAACATGTGACCCGAATGCTGCAATTAAAAAACATTTTGCCTCGCAAAATCGAGGCCGCGTTCGGCTGCCATGATTCGATTGCGGCAGCGGGCCCGAAAGGCTGCGCGCCAGCCTGGCCGGCGCGCAGCAAAAGCTCACGCCGCGGGCGTATGCTTCGTTGCGTCTTTGATGACCTTGCTCGCTTCTGAACCGTAATCATCGAAAGCGCCGCGCATGAAGTCGGAATGCGCTTCAATAAACTCCGGGACCGAGCCGCAGCTCTGCAGCTTGCCATAGAAATCGCTGTGCGCGCGCAGCCGATGCGCGGCGAAGCGCAAGGATTCCGAGGCGAGCGCGACCGGCCATTCGATCCAAGTCTGCCGCCAAACCTCCTGCAGCGGCGCGGCCGCCGCCATGAATTTGTTCTGCGCGTTCTGGACTTCCGAATTGATCGCTTGGGTTTCCATGACGTCCTCCACCGAGGCGCGAATGCCTCGCTTGTACTTCGGATTTGCCAATGACGGAGCGCGGCAAGAAAGCCGTCGCACAGCAGCTTAGCCCTCGCTGCGTGGCTTATTGTTGCGTTATTCTAGCCTGAGAATTTAACTCGACCACCAAAAAGCATATTCAAGCGATGTGACGAAAAATTCACTTTCGAAGAATTCCCGCGAAGATTCCGGCGGCAATTTCGGTGATGCGATGAAAGCCATGGTCCTGCATAAAATTGGCGCCCCGCTTGTCTATGAGGATCTGCCCGATCCGCAACCTGGCCCGGGACAAATTCGCGTCCGCGTCAGCGCCTGCGGTGTTTGCCGCACCGATCTCCACGTCGTCGATGGGGAATTGCCCGATCCGAAGGTACCGATCGTGCCCGGACATGAAATCGTTGGACGCATCGATGCGCTTGGCGCAGACGTCACCGATCTGCATCTTGGCGAGCGGGTCGGTATTCCTTGGCTCGGCCATACCTGCGGCCATTGCCCGTTTTGTCTCAGCGGCCGCGAAAACCTCTGCGATGCGCCGATTTTCACCGGCTATACGCGCAACGGCGGCTTTGCCACGCGCGCGATCGCCGATGCACATTATACGTTTCCGCTCGGCGAAGAGGGCGCAGATCAGGCACTCGCCCCCTTGCTCTGTGCCGGGCTAATCGGCTGGCGCTCCTTTGTCATGGCCGGTGACGGCGAAACGCTCGGGCTTTATGGTTTTGGCGCCGCCGCGCATATCATTGCGCAAGTCGCCGCGAAACTCGGTCGCAGGATTTTTGCCTTCACCAGCCCCGGCGATCACGCGACGCAGGATTTCGCCCGGAGACTGGGCGCAGTCTGGGCCGGCGGCTCGGATGAAATGCCGCCGGAAAAGCTCGACGCGGCGATTATCTATGCGCCGGTCGGGCCGCTGGTGCCCCTCGCCCTTGCCGCGGTGAAAAAAGGCGCCATCGTCGTCTGCGCCGGCATTCATATGAGCAACATTCCAGAATTTCCCTACGATCTT
>JAJXZC010000267.1 GCA_021780275.1 Pseudomonadota bacterium | reverse complement strand
GATCCATCATCCAATGGGGTGAAATCAAAAATGAGCGACTGATCATTCCTGAGCGTGGTCCAGCACCCGAGTTCGAGCAATTGCTAACGAGGAAACTTGGTAATTCCAGCTTGGGTCGAACACTTCCCCAAGCTGCGGGCCTAGATCGATTGCTCAGTTTGGTTGGAATCTTGAACGAGCCATTGCTTGTCCTCGAAGGTGCAACCGGCGCGCAATATGAGGATGTCGTTTATCGCGAAGTGCACGATGGCGATCGCCCGACGCGTCTTGACTTCAGCGCATATTGGCGCCGGGATAATAATAATCCGACGCTTGAGCCGTTTCTTGACATCCTTCGACGCCGATATCCCAACCTCCGGCGAGCGCAAAGCGTAGCTAACTCTCCAAACGACGCCGTGTTTTTGAAAAGCCGCGATCAGTCGCCATGAAACGCTGAATCATCGGTACGATGAGTTTTGCGGGATCGGGGATTTCCCGTCCGCCAGTACTTGCGAGAAGCTTGGCATAGGCGACCAGATCGCGATGCACGGCCGCTGGAAGTTCGACCGTAAGTTTGACCGGCTTATCGTCTTCAAGCGGACCGAGCTTCAATTTCGTCATGGCGGTGATCCATCGCTGTAGGGCTCCAGGACGAGATCGCGGTTGACCATAACCCGCACCGGAAATCCCGGCCGGATGGTGAGCGTCGGCTGGATGTTGAGCTGACGTTCGACGATTTGCTGACCGATCTGGCTGGTACTGTTCGAGGCGCCCATGCGGATTGCCTGTGCGAGACTGTTCTCGCCATTGCTGGTGCCGGCTTCTGAACCAACGCTGAGCAGGGTCGAAAGCGCGGCGGCCTCGAACAGCATGGCCCAGTGGTAATCGACATCATCTTCCAGCCCAGCATAGCCGCTTGCATCGGCTCCAGGCAGGCGTTCGAGCACGATCGATGTGCCGTTCGGCATGACGAGGCGGGTCCAGACGAGCAGGACGCGGCTTTGTCCGAAGGAAACGGAACTATCGTATTGGCCGATGAGGCGCGCGCCTTGCGGGATCAGCAGATATTTGCCGGTCGGGCTGTCATAGACCGCTTCGGTCACCTGAGCGGTGATTTGCCCCGGCAAATCGGAGCGGATGCCGGTGATGAGTGCTGCTGGAATGATCGTGCCGGCCTGGACGACATAGGGTGTGGGAACTCTCGCCAAGCGATCCGCGCTCAAGGTTCGCCGATCGATTGGGGCGTCGAGAAACGCGGTCTTGCGATCTTGCATGTTCTGTGTGGCGCTCGAATCCGCCGGCGGAATCGGCGCAGAGGACGCGGCGTTGGCTTCGGCCCGGATGGCTTGAGCGATATTCGAGGGTCGCAATTCCGTCTGAGTGAAGAGGCGGCTGACACGCGCCGCTTCCGTCTCCTGTGCAAGCCGTTGCGCGTCGGCATCCGAGGACGCCGGCGGCAAGAGAATGTTGGGATTGCCGGCGTTGAGGATTGGCCGGCCGAGATCGCCGGGCAGAGCCGGCCCAAGCCGCGGCACGGAGCGCGGCAGGCCGGTATAATCCTTGGGGAGGCCGAGCAAAGCATCGGCCGTCGGCCGGTTCTCAAGATTGAGAAGTTCCTGGCCGTTGCCATTGTCGTGGCGCGTGTGGAGCGCGTAGCCAAGTGCCGCGGCGATGACGAGCGCCGAAGACCCGCTGATCGCGATGAGGACCCGCCGCGACAGGCGTGTAACGCGCGGCGGCGCGGCACGCAGCCGGAGATCCGGCGTCACCGAAGCGGATTCGTTATTCGGAGTCTCTGTCACGACCGGCGCCTTCCGTCAGTGCGCACGATCCGGACTCGCCGTTTGCTGTCCTTGTCGCCGAGCCGCAACTCCGCGGCGCCGAAGAGACGATCGACGATGTAATAGTTCTGGCGGACGCGGTAATTGACGAGTTCGGAGGCGCCACCCGACCCGATGACGAAGAGCGGTGGCATTTCGCCTTGAACGATGCCGCGCGGAAATTCGATGTAGACTTTCTGCCCATCATCGAAAGCGCGTAAGGGTCGCCAGGCCGGCGTGTCGCCTTCGATCGCATAGCGGAAATTCAGCGCCGAAATGTCGATGCCCGCCGCGATGGGCGCCGCGGCCCAAGCCTCAGCATTCTGCTGGCGGAGCGCAATCAACTGGTCTTCCGGATATTGCCAGGAGACGGAGGCCATATAGGTCTTGTCTGTCGAGCGCAGTTCGAGGAAATAAGTCCGCCGGTCAGTATTGATGATGAGATTGGTGACAAGGTCGGGCCTTACCGGCTTGACGAGGATGTGGACTTTCTGGTTTTGCGCCACGCCGCTTGTGGTGTCGCCGACGATCCAGCGCACCGTGTCGCCGGCAGCGACGGGGCCTGAGCCAACAAGCTGTTCGCCGTCCTGAAGCGCGATATCGGTGATCTGTCCGGGGGCGGTATAGACCTGATAGAGCGCCCCGCCCGAGAAGGGATAGACCTGGACCGCGTTGATGAAACCGTCGCGGACTGGTTGCACGCGTGCCGCTTCATTGGCGCGATTGACCCGGACCTTGGGATCCGATGGTTCGGGCGCTTCCTTGCCGGCATAGAGCGGCTTCAACTGGCCGGGCAGCGGCAGCGGTCGCGGCACTTCGACGATCCGAATGGGTGCCGGCGGATCATGGGCGAGCCGCGCCGGCGCGAAATCGTCATAGCTGATGTCGGGCGGTATGAATTTCGGGGCGCAACCGCCGAGGCCCACAGCGGAGAGAAGGAGGATTGTGATCTGGGATCTGCGGAAGAACTTATTTCCCTCTTTGCGGCGAGCGCACTCGGAGCCAATGTCGGTTGCAGAGAGGAAAGCCGGCCTTCCGGCTTGGCGAGACGCAGGCTTCATTGTCCGAGTTCCTTCGACCAGTTGATGGCGGAGACGTAGATGCCGAGTGGGTTCTTGCGGAGCTTGTCGGCATCGGTGGGTGGATCGATCGCGATCGTCAGGATCGCGGTCCAGTGGGATGTGTCGGCGAGAGCGCTGTCCTCGTAACGACGTTCGGTCCAAGCGACGCGGAACGAGGATGGCGAGGCCCGGATCACACTTGAAACGTCGATGGCGACCTGCTGCTTGCCGAGCTTGGCAAAGGGATCGTCGGCGCGAGCGTAGTCGTTGAGCGCGACGGCGCCGGAGGTCGTCGTGAAATCGTAGGCTTGCAACCAGTTCTCGCGGACGATGACCGGATCGGCAGGCGCGCCGCGCACGTCCTGGATGAAGCGGGCGAGATACCAGGCGATCTGCGGATCGGTCGGCGTGTAATCGGCGGTCGCTGGTGCGATGACCGCGGCTTGTCCGAGTTTATCGACTTGGACGATCCAGGGAACGACGGTGCCGCGCAAAGACTGCCAGACGAGCGCGCTCGCAAGTCCTGCCGAAAGGAAGAGCGAACCGAACGCCATCAGGCGCCAGTTCTTGGCTTGCACGCGCGCCGCGCCAATGCGCTCGTCCCAGACTTGCGCGGCTTTCTGATAGGGCGTCTCGGGTTCCGGCGTGCGGCCATAACGGATCGAAGAGCGGCGGAAGACCATGCTCATTCCCCTTGCGAAAGATCGACGGAATGGCCGCCACCAGCGCTGTCGCCGGCGCGCACGGCATGGATCGCGGTCGATGCGCCGTGGCGCAGGGACTGTCCCCGTTTGAGTTTCCGCGCCCAGTCCGGTGGCGATGCAGAGGCAGCATCGCCAGCGTCTGAACCGCCGATCGTGCCCAGGGTTGACGCACCGCCGGTTGCGGCGAGGCCAGTGCGGGCACCGGAGTCGAAACTCTCGCTCATGGTTTCGCCGGCACGGGCGGCCGCCGCAGCCCGTCCGATGCCACCAAGGCCAGACGCCAGACCCGAAGCGCCGGATTGCCCCGCTGACGCGAGCGTGTAGGAGGAAGAGGCACCACCGGCGAGCATCGCGCCGCCGCGCATGCCAGCGCCAGCCGCGGCCATCATTCCCCTTCCGGCGAGACCTGCTGCGCCGGCGCCGGCGAGCGCAAGACCGCCGACGGCAATACCCGTTCCGGCCGCAGCCCCCGCGCCGAGTTGCGGCGCTCCGGAGACGAGGCCCGTCGCGATACCCGGCCCAAAGATGCCGAGACCGAGAAGAGCAAGGGCCGCCAGGACGACGGAGAGTGCTTGTTCGACGGTCGGCTGGCCCGAGGCATAGGTCCTCGTGAATTGCGAGAAGAGACCGGTGCCGATCCCGACGATGATGGCGAGGACCATCACCTTGACGCCAGAGGCGACGATGTTGCCGAGCACTTTCTCCGCGAGAAAGGCGGTCTTGCCGAAGAGCGCGAAGGGGATGAGGACGAAGCCCGCGAGTGTCGTCAGCTTGAATTCGATCAATGTGACGAAGAGCTGGACCGCGAGGATGAAGAAAGCGATGAGAATGATGAGCCAGGAGATGAGCAGGACCGCGATCTGCACGAAATTCGCGAAGAAGCTCGTGAAGCCCATCAATTGATTGGCGGCATTGAGGAGCGGCTGTCCGGCGTCGAGACCGACTTCGGCGATCTTGCCGGGATGCAGGAAATCGTTTGCCGAAAGCGTCGAGCCGCCAGCCTTGAGGCCGAGGCCCGAAAATGAGTTGAAGATGATCGTCGCCAGCGAATTGAAATTGCTAATCAGGAAAGCGAAGAAGCCGATATAGAGCGTCTTCTTGACGAGCCTTTGCAGAATGTCTTCATCGGCGCCCCAGGCCCAGAAGAGGCCGGCGAGCGTGACGTCGATGACGATGAGAGTCGAGGAGAGATAGGCGACTTCACCTTTGAGAAGGCCGAAGCCCGAATCGATATAGGTCGTGAACGTGTTCAGGAAGGTGTCGATGACGCCGACATTGTTCATGGCGCATGACCTCTGGCAACTGCGTTTGAAGATTGGGATGCAGTCGCTGTTGGAGCGGATTGGGCCGCAGGGATCCGCGCGGATATCTTCGGCGGAAGATCGAAGAAGCGGCGGCGGTTTTCGGCCCAGACGGCGCGGCAATGCGCGTTGTCCGAGTCTTGCGGGCCGGAGTCTTGCAGACGGAGTGCGTTGCAGCGGCGCAGTTCGGCAGTGAGGTCCTCGGTTGCGGAGGGCGCCTGATCCGTCTCCACTTCACCGGGCTCGGGACGGA
>JAJXZC010000467.1 GCA_021780275.1 Pseudomonadota bacterium | reverse complement strand
ATGTCCTGGCCGAGATCGCATCCGGCCTTTTCAGCTCGCCGATGGCGGCGAGGATCAACGTCAACGTCACCAGAATGACGACGGTGCGGATCAGCGTGGCGAGATCGGAATTGATGTTCTCGACGCCGACCTTGGCGAAGATCGCGGTCAACGCCGCAAAACAGGCGGAGAGGAAGGCCCAGAAGATCCAGGAGGTGGTGAGGTTCATATCCGTCATCCCCAATCCGTCATGGCCCGATTTATTCGGGCCATCCACGTCTGTCCCTCACGAGAGGCTGACAAGACGTGGATGCCCCGGTCAAGCCGGGGCATGACGCGTTTATGGATGGGACATTCAGTCGAAAGCCTCGTCCCAGGTGCCCTTGGTGGAGGCCTTGGAATATTCCGTCGCGCGGTTCTCGAAGAAATTCGCGTGCTCGATACCGTTCAGCATCTCGTCCATCCAGGGCAGCGGGTTCTTGTCCGTGCGGTAGATGGCCTGCAGATTGAGCTGCGTCAGACGGCGGTCCGCGATGTAGCGGATGTAGTCCTTCACTTCAGCGGCGGTGAGCCCTTCGATGGCACCCATCTCGAAAGCTAGATCGATGAAGGCATCCTCGTGATGGATGATCGTCTCGCAGGCCTTGTAGATGTCGCGCTGAAGTTCTTCGGTCCAGACTTCCGGATTCTCCTCGACGAAGGTGCGGAAGAGCTTGATCGCCGAATTGGTGTGCAGCGACTCGTCGCGCACCGACCATGTGATGATCTGGCCCATGCCCTTCATCTTGTTGAAGCGCGGGAAGTTCATGAGGATCGCGAAGGAGGCGAAGAGCTGCACGCCTTCGGTGAAGGCGCCGAAGACCGCCAGCGTCTTGGCGATGTCTTCCTTCGTGTCGACGCCCCATTCCTGCATGTAGTCGTACTTGTCCTTCATCTGCTTGTATTTCAGGAAGGCTTCGTATTCCGACTCCGGCATGCCGATCGTATCGAGGAGATGCGAATAGGCGGAGATGTGGATCGTCTCCATGTTGGAGAAGGCGGCCAGCATCATCTGCACTTCGGTCGGCTTGAAGACGCGGGAATAATGCTTCATGTAGCAGTTGTTCACCTCGACGTCCGCCTGGACGAAGAAGCGGAAAATCTGCGTCAGAAGATTGCGCTCGCCGTCGGTGAGCTTTTTCGCCCAGTCCTTCACATCGTCCGCGAGCGGAACTTCCTCCGGCAGCCAGTGAATGCGCTGCTGCGTCAGCCAGGCCTCATAGGCCCAGGGATAGCGGAAGGGCTTGTAGACGTGGCGTTCTTCGAGAAGGGACATGGGACAGGCTCCTCAATATGCGGAGAGGTTTCCCCCTCACCCTGCCCTCTCCCCGAGGGGAGAGGGGGAAGGAATTCTAGCGGATGGAAGAGCGCGGGTGGCGCGGGAAGCGCGCCGCCTCAGGGCTTTTCCACAGAAAGTTCAACAGCGGAGATATCCCCAGTTGTCAGCGTGACGCTCGTTACCATCTATACGGCTATCTCCAGATTTGTATCCGATGGTCGCGAGCCTCCCCGATACGGGAGGTTTTTTCGTTTCCGTCATTGCGAGGTTTCAAGCACTCCCCTGCCTGTCACCCCGGATTTATTCCGGGGACCAGGGCCGATTGCTCAACGCCTGCCGCCCCTGGGTCCCGGCACAAGGCCGGGATGACATTGAAGGGAAACTACTGGCAGGCCAGGCATTCCTCGTATTCGACGGTTTCGCGGCGGGCTTCGGTCGCGACCTGGTCGAGGGTTTTGACGTCGAGCTTCTTCGCGGGGACGAGGCTCACGACTTCGGCCTTTTCGGCGCGCTGGATCGAGAGCGAGCGGCAGTAATAGAGGCTCTTCACGCCCTTCTTCCAGGCCTGAAGGTGAAGCTGGTGGAGGTCGCGCTTGTGGATGTCCGCCGGCAGGAAGAGGTTCACCGACTGCGCCTGATCGATCATGGCTGCGCGGTCGCCCGCATGTTCCACGACCCAGCGCTGGTCGAGTTCGAAGGCGGTCTTGAAGACGTCCTTCTCTTCATCCGACAGGAAATCAAGATGCTGCACCGAACCGCCATTGGTGACGATCGAGGACCAGACATCGTCCGTGTTGCGACCCTTTTCCTCCAGAAGCTTCGTCAGATGGCGGTTGCGCACATTGAACGAGCCGGAAAGCGTCTTGTGCGTGAAGCTGTTGGCGGCGATCGGTTCGATGCCCGGCGAGGTGCCGCCGGTGATGATCGAGATCGAGGCCGTCGGCGCGATCGCCGTCTTGTGCGAGAAGCGCTCGTTGAAGCCATATTCCGCCGCGTCCGGGCAGGCGCCGCGTTCCTCGGCGAGCTTCCGCGATGCCGCGTCGACCTGGGTCTTGATGTGGCCGAACATGCGCTTGTTCCAGACCTTCGCCATCACGCCCTCGAAGGGAATCATGTTGGCCTGAAGGAAGGAATGATAGCCCATGACGCCGAGGCCGACGGAACGTTCGCGCGCGGCGGCATATTTCGCGCGCGCCATTTCGTCGGGCGCACGGTCGATGAAGTCCTGCAGCACGTTGTCGAGGAAGCGCATCGCATCCTCGATCAGCGTCGGGTGATCCTGCCACTCGAAGAAGGTTTCGAAGTTCAGCGAGGAAAGGCAGCAGACCGCCGTGCGCTGCTGGCCATGCTGGTCGACGCCGGTCGGCAGCGTGATCTCGGCGCAGAGGTTCGAGGTCTTGACCTCGAGGCCGGCGAGCTTGTGGTGCTCCGGCCGCGCGTTGTTCACGGTGTCCTTGAAGATGATGTAGGGCTCGCCCGTCTCGATGCGCGAGGTGAGCATGCGGATCCAGAGCGAACGGGCGGAAACGGTTTTCTGGACCGAGCGGTCCTTGGGGCTCTTCAGCTCCCAGTCGGCATCGGCCTCGACGGCGCGCATGAAGGCGTCGGAGACGAGAATGCCGTGATGGAGGTTCAGGGCCTTGCGGTTCGGATCGCCGCCGGTCGGACGGCGCATCTCCATGAACTCCTCGACTTCCGGATGATCGACCGGAAGATAGACGGCGGCCGAACCGCGGCGGAGCGAGCCCTGGCTGATCGCCAGCGTCAGCGAATCCATGACGCGGATGAAGGGGATGATGCCGGAGGTCTTGCCGTTGCCATGCACCGTTTCGCCGATCGAGCGCAGATTGCCCCAATAGGAGCCGATGCCGCCGCCCTTGGCCGCGAGCCAGACATTCTCGTTCCAGAGACCGACGATGCCTTCGAGGCTGTCATTGGCCTCGTTGAGGAAGCAGGAGATGGGCAGGCCGCGCTGCGTGCCGCCATTGGAGAGAACCGGCGTCGCGGGCATGAACCAGAGCTTCGACATGTAGTCGTAGAGACGCTGGGCATGTGCCTCGTCGTCGGCATAATAGGAGGCGACGCGGGCAAAGAGGTCCTGGAAGCTTTCGCCCGGCATGAGGTAGCGGTCGCGCAGCGTCGCCTTGCCGAATTCGGTGAGCAGCGCGTCGCGCGCGTGATCGACCTTCACACGGAAACCCTCCGCATGCTGAACGGCCTGATCCATCTCGCCGAAGGGCATTTCGGGCTGCGCGAGATCGGCGCGCGGACGGCGCGCTTCAGCCCGGTACTGGGCCCGGCTCGGCGCGCGCTCGCCCGTGATGATCGCGGAAACGGTGGCCTCGACATCGCTCATATCGACCGCTTTCGACGTATCGTTCAGCATATCCATGTGTCCCCCGTCAGCCTCTTATTCGCGCTTTCTCCGCCGCCACGAAGAGCGCAGGAATTCCCCGCCGGCAGAGGCCTAAACCCCGCCGTTCATCTGCCCCACGACGCCGGACAGAAACCGAAATTTCGAGATTGCGCCGACTCCCGCTAGCGGTTGCTTCGCCGAAGCGCGACGCGTCCAGATATAGTAGCCGAGCGGTGATTCACGTCAATGACTTGTGTCGAACGGAAGACAAAAAAGTGGTTAACAACCCTGCGTCACGCAGGCGTCCGGCTTGCCTCGCGGCGAAATCAGAGTGATTTATCAAGAGCTTGATTCCGGTTGACGGCGAAGGCCATGGCGGGCGGAATGCGCGAAGGCGCGCGAGGCGCATTTGCCGACAGCGAAGAGACAGGAATCCCCATGTTCGATACTGCCGCACGGCGGACACTCTACCCCGAAATCGAACCCTATCGGACGGGCACGCTGAAGGTTTCCGACCTCCACACGATCGCTTTCGAGGAGTGCGGCAACCCGGAGGGCAAGCCCGTCGTCATCATTCATGGCGGACCGGGCGGCGGCACCAACCCGACCATGCGGCGGACGCACGACCCGCGGGCCGACCGCATCATCCTGTTCGATCAGAGGGGCTGCGGAAAATCGACACCCCATGCCGAACTGCGCGAGAACACGACCTGGGACCTCGTCGCCGACATGGAGCGGCTGCGCGAACATCTGGGCCTCGCGCGCTGGCAGCTCTGCGGCGGCTCATGGGGATCGACGCTGGCGCTCGCCTATGCCGAGACGCATCCCGACCGCGTCACCGAGATCATCCTGCGCGGCATCTTCACGCTCAGGGCGCGCGAGCTTCACTGGTTCTATCAGGAGGGGACGGACGCGCTCTTCCCCGATGCCTGGGAGCATTTCATCGCGCCGATCCCGGAGGCGGAGCGCGGCAACCTGATGGCCGCCTATTACAAGCGGCTGACGGGCGAGGACGAGGCGGAGAAGATCGCCTGCGCGAAAGCCTGGAGCATCTGGGAGGGGACGACGCTGTCGCTGATGTCGGACCCCGACCGCGTCGGCCGCTTCGCCGACGGACACTTCGCGCTGGCCTTCGCGCGGATCGAGTGCCACTACTTCATGAACAGGGGCTGGTTCGAGCCGCAGGATCAGCTGATCCGGAATGCGGGGAAGCTCGCGGGCATTCCCGGCGTCATCGCGCAAGGGCGCTACGACGTGGTGACGCCGATGTTCACCGCCTGGGAACTCGCCAAGGGCTGGCGCGACGCCGAACTGAACATCGTGCCCGACGCGGGGCATACGGCGACGGAGCCCGGCATCGTCGATGTGATGGTCGAATATCACCGGAATGCGTTCGCATGCTCGAAGACTAGAGCGCGGGGTCGGATGAAATCCCGGTTGCGCACAGCGTCTCCCGGGACGAGCGCAGCCTTGGACCTG
>JAJXZC010000709.1 GCA_021780275.1 Pseudomonadota bacterium | reverse complement strand
GGCTGACGCCGCCGATCAAGATGACGCTGGAAAAGGCGCTGGCCTATATCGAGGACGACGAACTGGTCGAGGTGACCCCGAAGTCGATCCGGCTGCGCAAGAAGTTCCTCGACGCCAACGACCGCAAGCGCGCGGAAAAGGCCAAGGAAGCGGTGGCGTAAGAGAGCGAATAGGGAGTGGCGAATAGCGAATAGAGGGTTAGACCTGCTATACCCTATTCGCCATTCGCTACTCACCATTCGCCATATCCCATGTCCCTCCCCTCCGAAGTCGATGTCGCCATCATCGGTGCCGGCGCCGCAGGCCTCGGTGCGGCGCGGGCGCTCGAACATTCCGGCCTCTCACTCCTCGTGCTGGAAGCGCGCGAGCGGGTCGGCGGCCGCGGCCACACCATTATGGCCTCGCCCGAAGTCACCTTCGATCTCGGCTGCGGCTGGCTGCATTCGGCGGACAGCAACTCTTTCGTCAAGATCGCCGAAGAGTGGAACTTCACCATCGATCGGACGCTGCCGCCCTGGCGCGAGCGGGCCTACGGCAAGGCGTTTCCGCAAGCGGAGCGTGAAGAATTCACCCGCGCGATGGACGCCTTCTACGACCGCCTCGAGCAAGCCGCCAAACAGGCCGCCAGAAGTGGCCGCGACTTTGCCGCGGAGAAATGTCTCGAGCCCGGCAATCGCTGGAATCCGATGATCGACGCGATCTCGACCTATGTGAACGGCTGCGAGCTCGACCAGGTCTCCGTCCTCGATTTCGATGCCTATGAGGACACCGACCTCAACTGGCGGGTGCGCCGGGGTTATGGCGCGCTGATGGCGGCCTATGGCGCGGGCCTGCCGGTCGCCTTCAATTGCACGGTGACGCTGATCGATCATTCGGCAAAGCGCCTGCGCATCGAGACCTCGCGCGGCACGATCACCGCGGAGCGGGCGATCGTCACGGTGTCGACCAATCTCATCGCACAGCAGGCGATCCGCTTTCACCCCGCGCTGCCCCGGAAAGTCGATGCGGCCGCCGGTCTGCCGCTCGGCCTTGCCGACAAGGTGATGCTGGCGCTCGACGAACCGGAGGCACTGCCGAAGGAAGGCAACCTGCGCGGCGCCACCATGCGCACGGCGATGGGGACCTTTCATCTGCGCCCCTTCGGCCAGCCCTGCATCGAGGGCTTTTTCGGCGGACGTTTTGCGCAGGAACTGTAGGACGCCGGCGACGGCGCGATCGCGGCCCACTCGATTGACGAGGTGGGGGCGCTGCTCGGCAGCGATTTTCGCCGCAGATTAAAGCCGCTTGTTGAATCGCGCTGGGCGCATGACCCGTTCGCGCGCGGTTCCTATTCGCACGCGTTGCCCGGCCGCGCCGGGATGCGCGCCGTGCTCGCCGCCCCCGTCGACGGACGCTTGTTCTTCGCCGGCGAAGCCACCTCGCCGAACTTTTTCTCGACCGCGCATGGGGCGCGGGACAGCGGGGAACGGGCGGCGGGGGAAGTTATGGCGTCGTTCGCGACGGAATGATCGTTGCTATTCTCTCTTTCGTCATTGCCGGGCGTGAGCCGGCAATCTACCTTAAAATCTCGAGGTCGATAGTGGCTCTCGCATATCGCGCCGCTGGGTGGAGTGTCCGATGGTATCGTATCGCGACTGGCGCGTTGCCGTTGATAGACGGCTTCATCAAATTTACTGCATCACGATCGCGGATGCCGGAATGGACGAGAAATATTTGATCGACCGCTGGTCGTCGAACGAAGGGCCGTTGGAATTTGTCGAATGGTTTGGAAATAAATACGACCTTGACCCGATACCGTCGTATATCCGACCTCAAGCGCGAGGCGGGCAACTCTAATTGCTGTGTCAATAGAACCGAGCGAACGGCGCAATTGGACGGATGAGGAACTAAATCTCATAATCTCCGACTATTTCTTGATGCTAAATGACGAAGCTGGTGGCATTCCTTTTAATAAAGCCGAGCATAACCGGCTTCTTAGAAGAAAGATCGATCGAACCGAAGGGTCAATTGAGTTCAAACACCAGAATATTTCAGCGGTGCTTCAGCGACTCGGCCTTCCGAGAATCCGGGGATATCTTCCAGCAACTAACTATCAGAAAGCAATTATTGCGGCGATCGACCGTTACCTCACGCAAAATCCTGTTGCTCTGCATCCAGAGAGGACCGTTGGCGGATTTACTGAGCGGCCAGGACTTTTCGTTGAGACTCCTCCCGCACTCCTACCCGCGACCCCGCAGCGGGAAGACATCGAGCGCCTTGTTCGGAAGTTTAATCCCGTTGAGCGAGACTTCCGAAACCGAAAACTTGGGCGCGATGGCGAAGAGCTGGTTTTCCAATTCGAACGAGACAGACTCAGAAGTCTCGACCGGTCAGACCTTGCGAAGAAGATCCGATGGATTTCAGAGGAGGACGGCGACGGAGCTGGCTACGATATTCTTTCGTTTGACGAAAGGGGCAA
Organism: Pseudomonadota bacterium; assembly: GCA_021780275.1. The sequence continues at coordinate 2,686 of JAJXZC010000709.1, read as the reverse complement.
AGAGCGATTTCTTGAAGTAAAAACCACCGTGGGCTCAGACGTCACACCGTTTTACATTACCAGAAATGAACTATCTCTCTCTTCCGAACGGCCCGAGGCGTTTCGCCTATGCCGCGTTTTTGATTTCTCAATGCGCCCTCGGATGTTTGAGTTAGCTCCCCCGCTGGAGAATTTCGTGCACCTGTCTCCTCTCAGCTATGAGGCGTCATTCTCTTAGTGCTGTCCACACTCACTCCATCACCCTCGCCCTCATCTCCGCGTCCGGCACGAAGCACGCCTCGTATTTCCCGAAAATCCGGTACCGATTCCGCGCGACCAGATTGTAGGCCGTGTCGCGGAGCGGCTTCGGCGCCGAACGCAGCAGGCGTACCCAGCTCCAGCCCGGCAGGGCGCCCAGCACGGTCAACGCGGCGTCGGTTTTGAAATACGCGACGCCGCCATGGATCACGGCATTGGTATCGGGATCGTCGGGGTCGATGCCGAACGCCTGCGCCAGCCGCGTGCCGTAGCCTGATTGAATCGCGGTGAAGCGGAATTGCCGCGCCACATCGCGCGCCGCGATGAAGCGAATCCAGCGCGAGCAGAACACGCAGACGCCGTCATAGAGAATCACGTCATCGTCCGGCCAAGGGTTGGCCGCGCCGGATGTCATCGCTTCTTCGCCGCAGCCGGCGATAGCGCCTTCAGGGCGCGCTCCAGCTCCGGTGCCGCGATCTTGACGCCGCCATCGGTCTCCGCGAGCCAGTGGCCCTCGCCCCCATACGCAGCCAGCATCCGGAACTCCACCTTGTCGCCGCCCGCGCGAAACGCATCGGCCAGTTGCCGCGACAGCTCGGGCGGGAAATACGTGTCATTGGCTGCCACCAGCCATAGCACCGGCACCCGCGCACCATTGCCGAATTCAGCCGCCGCCGCGATCAGCGTGCGCGGCGCGCAGACCTGGTTGGGAAAATCGTTGGCGCGGCCGCCGCGTCCCGGCGCGAATGCAATGACCATTGAAACGCCTTTCGGATTGCCGCCCGCCAGCGCCAGCGCGCCCCAGGCGCCGGCCGAATGCCCGACGACGACCGCGCCGTCCCGCCGGATGAAGGGTTGCTCGCGCAGAAAATTGAGCGCGGCGGCAATCGAGTCCGCCGTCGCATGCCCCGCGCGGGAATAGTTGGCTTCGTCGCAGCCGCCCTGGTCCTCGAGATATTTCCCGCCGGTCGCGCCGTGACCGGGGCGTTCCGGCACCAGCACGGCAAAGCCCCGCGCCACCAGCCACGCCGACAGCGCGGCATATTCGGGCTGCGGCATTTGCGCGCGTCGCAGCACGTTTTGCGTGGAGGCATGGGCGATAACAACCAATGGGAACGGCCCGGCGCCGGGCGGGCGAAACAATAGCGCGTGCGCTGCGACGTCCGGATCCGGCGACGGGACCAGCCATGCCTGCTTGCGACCGGGCTCCCCCTCCACCCCCTGGGCGCCGAGCCGGGTTTGCGCCGCCACAGTCTGTCCGCCGACCGCGGCAAGCAGGACCAGGGCGAAAATGACCTTGAGCGATGGCATGAATTGGCCTGAGGCGACAGCGGGGATGAAATCGGATTCGCCCTGCAGGATACGCGCGGCGAATCAAATCCGCGGGATTTTTCGTGAAGATGGCCGGGAGGAAAGTCCAGCTGGGGAGTACCATCCAGCCGATCACGCGAAAAACTGCCGCCAAAACCGCCCGCCTGTCCTTTTTCGGTACAGCCTGACGGTAAAACTGATGCAAAAAATCCACAGCTTAACTGATAATTAATGATGGACCTTGAAGCCGGCGCGCTGACTTGCTTTGATTGGGGTCATGAGCACAACCCTGATCGAGGTTCGGCCGGCCAAAGCTGCGGACGCGGCGGCGGTAGCGTCCACGCATGACGAAGCCTGGCGCTCGGCCTATCAGGGCATCATTCCCGGCGCCGAGCTGGAGAAGCTGATCAACCGCCGTGGCCCGCAATGGTGGGACAGCGCGATCCGCAAGGGCAGCCGCGTCAGCGTGCTGGTATTCGGCGAGAAGGTCGCCGGCTATGCCAATTACGGCCGCAACCGCGCGCGCAGCCTTCACTTTGAGGGCGAGATCTATGAACTTTATTTGCGGCCGGAATTTCAGGGGCTCGGTTTCGGACGCCGGCTGTTCACGTCAGCCAGGCGCGACCTGTTGCAGAGCGGGCTGAAGAGCATGGTGATCTGGGCGCTCTCGGACAACGAAACCGCGACCGAGTTTTACCGCGCCCTTGGCGGCCGCATGGTTGCGCGCTCGTCGGAGAAATTCGGACCCAAGTCGCTCGACAAGGTCGCCTTCGCCTGGACTAACTAAGCCCTTCGAAACCGCAGGGGTTTCGCCGCACGTCGAAGCCGGCCTTGGCCCAAGCCGCCGCGCCCCAGGATCCAGCGTCAAAGCCTTTTATCTTCAACTCTACGCGGAGCAATCCATGCGCATCGACGCCATTTCGATCGGGATCGATCCGCCCCGTGAAGTCAATGTCATCATCGAAGTGCCGGTCGGCGGCGAACCGATCAAATACGAGATGGACAAGGACGCCGGCACGCTGGTGGTCGACCGGTTTCTCTACACCGCCATGCGCTATCCCGGAAACTACGGATTCATTCCGCATACGTTGTCAGGCGACGGCGACCCTTGCGACGTGCTGGTCGCCAACACCCGCGC
>JAJXZC010000300.1 GCA_021780275.1 Pseudomonadota bacterium | reverse complement strand
GGCCTGGAGAGTGGCCGTCTCGCACGCGAGCCTGCGGGCTCTCAGCGCCCGCTCGACCTCCATATCTTATACCCCCATCGCCCCGCGCTGTGCGCCGGCGATCGTTCGTTGCCAGGGTGTGGCGATGTGACGGCCGTAGCGCTCGGCGATGTCTTCGATGCGAGCCATGGTCAGGCCTTCGCGGAGAGGGGGTCGAGGCGGGACAAATTGAGTTCGATGACCTCGCCCGCCATTCGCAAGTCGAGCAAACCAGACCGCTTGGCATCGAGCGCGAGTTCCCGCGCCTTGCCTGGGTCACAGTCGAGCACCCTTAACCACCCGGACGAGAAGATTTCAGCGCCGCGGAAGCCGGCGGCATGGGCCAGATAGATGGCGTAGGTCGCCGCGGCCGTCGACGGCAACACCAGGCGCCGCTTCTTGAATGTCCGGCCTTCCAGGTGGCCAGATTGGGCCCAGGTGCTCGCTGCATTGCGGCACACCTTCTCCAGCGTGCTTTCGCTCAGCCGATCTCCGACCGCGGATTGAAGCGCCTGCCTCAGCGAATCGCGCTGTAACTGAGCGTTGGCGGACATGCCGACGATCGCAGGACAGGTTGCGGCCAGTAGCGGGTCTCTGGCGATTGCTGCCAGGAGGGCAAGAAGTGGCCTGCCGTCGGGGCCAATGCCCCACAGCCTGCGCAGAACCCGGAACAGGGGAATAGCGGGATCAAGCCCATACAGTTCGCCGAGCCGCTGGTTGCTGAGCCGGCGCGTTGAGGCCGTGGGCTTTGAAAGGCAATTGCCATCGACTATCGCCCCCGCGTAGTCGGCTCGCCGCGCGTCCTGTTTGGTTGCCTCTAGAACGCGGCTGAGCTCCTCGAGCATCATTGTCCGGCTTGTGTGCGTCCCCTTCGCACCGAATCGGAAGCCGGCACGCTCCGCCTCCTGAGTTGGTCCAGAAAACAAGGGAAAAGGACCAGCCCAATCCATTCGACACTCCGTTTCGCCGGCAAACTTGCCGGCGCAACATGACAAACCTTGACTCTCCCGTCAACTCATATTAGGGATCCAATCCGCCGGCAAACTTGCCGGCTGCTAAGATCGGTGTCGATCGGGGGTCGCTGGCTCTTTTGCCTTCCGGCCCAAGGCTGGGAGATGGCGATGAAAAAGGTCGGGTCTACATTTGAGTTCAGTGCGACCGACCTGGTCGGTCATCTGAACTGCCATCACCTCACGGCCCTAGACCGCGCGGTGGCCGACGGGGCGCTCTCGAAGCCAAAGGTATGGGATCCGCTCTTGCAGGTTCTGTCGGAGCGCGGCGCCGCTCACGAGCAAAGCTATGTCGAACACCTGACGGTGGCTGGGCTGGACATCGTCCGCATCGACGGCATCGACGTGACGGCCACGGCCGTCGCCGAGACGCGCTTGGCTATGCAGCGTGGCGCTCCGGTGATCGTCCAGGCGGCTCTGACGCATCAGGGTTGGAATGGGCGGGCCGATATTTTGCGGCGCATCGAGGTGCCAAGCGGACTCGGGGGCTGGTCCTATGAGCCGATCGACACCAAGCTGGCCCGTGAAACGAAAGCCGGCGCCATTCTCCAGCTCTGTGTGTATGCCGATCTACTCTCGGACACCCAGGGCCTCCCACCCGAATACATGTATGTCGTGGCGCCCTGGTCAGAGTTTCAGCCGCAGCAATTTCGCTTTGCCGATTACGCGGCCTACTTCCGAAAGGCGAAGCGTGCGCTCGTTGCCGCTGCGGCCGCCTCGGCCGCCGACGATACTTATCCTGATCCGATCGAGCATTGCGACATCTGCCGCTGGCGCGAAACCTGCGACAAGCGCCGCCGCGACGACGACCATCTTTGCCTTGTCGCCGGCATCTCCAAATTACAGATCAACGAGCTGAAGGCGCATGGCATCGCGACGGTGCAGAACTTGGCCGGCATGCCGTTGCCGCTCGCCTGGAAACCCGATCGCGGCTCGGCCGACTCCTACACTCGTGTTCGCGAACAGGCACGTATCGTCGTCGAAGCTCGCACGGCGGGCGTGGGCAAGTTCGAGCTGCTCCCGGTGGAGACTGGATTCGGGCTAACCCGCCTGCCCGAGCCTTCGGACAGAGATGTGTTTCTCGACCTCGAGGGCGATCCTTTTGTTGGCGAGCACGGTCTCGAATATCTGTTCGGCTATCTGTTCAAGGATGCGGACGGCGCCCTCGCCTATGAGGGCGATTGGGCGCTCACGCGCGTCGATGAAAAGCGCGCCTTCGAGAAATTCGTCGATTTCGTTATGGCGCGATGGGCGCAGTTCCCCAGCTTGCACGTCTACCATTACGCCCCATACGAGCCGGCAGCCTTGAAGCGCCTGATGGGCCGCTACGCGACGCGCGAGGAAGAAATCGACCGGATGCTCCGGGCCGGTCTGTTCGTCGATCTCTACCAGATCGTGCGGCACGGTCTGCGCGCCAGCGTCGAGAGCTATTCGATCAAGCAGATAGAGCCCTTCTACGCCTTTACGCGCGGAACCCCGCTCGCCGATGCCAATTCCGCCCTCGCGAACTTCCAAGCTCATCTGGAGCTCGGCGACGCGCCGTCGATCGCCGACGACGTCAAGGCTACGGTCCGCGCCTACAATGAGGACGATTGCCGCTCCGCCGCGAGCTTGTACGATTGGCTCGAAGCGCTCCGGACTAGGCTCGTCAATGACGGCATTGACGTGCCCCGCCCCCAGCCTGGCGACGGGGCACCGAACGAAAAGATCACCGACTGGCTGATCAAGATCAACGCCTTGATCGGCAGGCTGACAGCCGATGTGCCGGCCGATCCTGCGGAGTGGAGCGACGAGCAGCAGGCTCGGTGGATCTTAGCCAACATCCTGGATTGGCACCGACGCGAAGAGAAAGCGGTTTGGTGGGAGTTTTTCCGGTTGGCGGATCTTTCGGCTGAAGATTTGCGTGACGAGCGCGCCGGCCTTGCCGACCTGGAGTTTGTAGGGGTCGTCGGCGGCACCGCCAAAGCGCCGATCCATCGTTATCGCTTCCTGCCGCAGGAGACCGAGCTTCGCGGCGGCGAGGATCTCCGCAATCTCGGCGGCGAGAAACTCGGCAAGGTTGAGGCGATTTCATTCGCCGACGAGACCATCGACATCAAAAAGCGTCAGGACACCGCCGACCTCCATCCGCAGGCCGTGTTCGCCCACAGCCATGTCGACACGAAGGTCATTGCCGAGGCGCTGGTGCGGATCGGCGAGCATGTCGCCGATCATGGCGTGGGAGGCGAAGGGCCTTATCAATCGGCGCGTGATCTCCTCCTCCGGGAGCGGCCGCGCCTGGGAAGCGAGCCGGTGCATCGCGGGGACGAGACGACCGTTGATGCCGCGGTTCGGCTCTGCGCCCATCTCTCCGGCGGCATTCTGCCAATTCAGGGGCCGCCGGGTGCAGGCAAGACCTTCACCGGCGCGCGGATGATTTGCGAGTTGGTGCGCCGTGGCAAGAAGGTCGGGATCACCGCCAACAGCCACAAGGTGATCCGTAATCTGATCGACGCGACGATCAAGGCCGCCGATGAACTGGGCATCTCCTTGCAATGCTGCCAAAAGGCCGATGAGGTCGGAGACCCGCAGCACCGCCTCTTCTTCGCCAAGAAGAATGAGGACCTGTTTGGCGCGCTGAGCGGCGGTTCTGCCGCTATGGGAGGCGGCACGGCGTGGCTTTGGTCGCGCCCGGACGCGTTCGAGACGGTGGACGTGTTGTTTGTCGATGAAGCCGCCCAGATGTCACTGGCCAACGTGCTCGCGGTGTCGCAGGCGGCGAAGGCGGTAGTGCTGATCGGAGATCCGCAGCAGCTAGATCAGCCTACACAGGGGAGCCACCCCGAGGGTACCGAGGTCTCGGCGTTCGATCACATTCTTGGTGGCGAACGAACGGTCCCGGCCGACAAAGGGCTATTCCTCGAAGAGACTTGGCGGCTCCACCCGGACATTTGCGCCTATACCTCCGAGCTTTTCTACGACGGCAAGCTCCACTCGAAGCGGGGGCTTGAGCAGCAGACTGTCAAAGGAGGCGGTCCGATCAGCGGATCAGGCCTCTACTTCCTCCCGGTGACGCATGGCGGCAACCACAATTGCTCGCCCGAGGAGGCGCAGGTGATCGGCGATCTCGTGCGGTCGATCCTCGACGGTAACGCAACTTGGGTCGATCGCGACGGTCGGGAGAAGCCGATCACGCTCGACGATATCGTCATTATCACGCCCTACAACGCCCAGGTCTTCGAGATTCAGCAGCGCCTGCTGGGCGCCCGCGTGGGCACCGTCGACAAATTCCAGGGCCAGGAAGCGCCGATCGCTATCTATTCGACGGCAACGTCCAGCCACGCAGATGCGCCGCGCGGGATGGAGTTCCTCTACAGCCTCAACCGGCTCAACGTCGCGACCTCACGCGCCAAGTGTGCGTCGATCCTCGTCGGCTCGCCGCAGTTATTCGAAGCGGAATGCCGGACGCCGCGTCAGATTCAGTTGGCGAACGCCTTCTGCCGCTACCTTGAGATGGCCAACGACATCTCATCAGGCTGAAAATCGAGTGGTGCTAGCGCGAGCAACCGATTCCCGCTCCAGGGTTCTGACGATGGAAGAAGCGAAACGTATGCAGTGCCAAATCGTCTTGCCATCCCGCTGGGTTGACGCATCGAGACTGGAGTCAGCGATAGGAAGTGCCGGCAACCCCCACGGAAACGATGTTCTAGAGGTAAGTATTCACTTTCCCGTCGGCTGCAAGCTGATGATCGATGCCGCGATCCGATTGCTCTCGCTGGTAAATCAGCTCATCTATTCGACACGCCGGGTACAGCTTAATTTCGACGAGGGCGAGGCAGGGACGATGGGTTACCTGAATCGCGTCGGCTTTTTTGACCATTTGGCTCCCACTATCGAGGTCGCTCCCCACCGACCCTTCTATTCAGGCGCTGAGCTCTACCGGGGCGGCAACACTGGGTTGGTCGAGATTGCGCGGATCAATAAGGACCACCGCGACAACGACTTGCCGACGCGCCTTACAGAAGCCCTTATGCAATCGTGCGGATCACGACACGACGCGGCGGAACTTGAGGGGGCGGCATGGACCATCTTCGCCCAAGTCATCGACAATGTTTTCAGACACAGTAGGACGCCCCTCG
>JAJXZC010000500.1 GCA_021780275.1 Pseudomonadota bacterium | reverse complement strand
CTATCGGGCGCTCGGTGCGGAGGTGACGGTAGTCGAGATGATGCCGCGCATCTTGCCCGTCGAAGACGAAGAGATCTCGGCGGCGGCGCAAAAGGCGTTCGAGCGACGCGGATTGCGCTTTTGGCTGGGCGCTCAGGTCAAGCGCCTGGCCCGAAACGGCGATGGTGTCGCGCTCGAGTTGGGATCGGGCGGAAAGACTGAATGCCTCCAGGCCGAGGTGGCCATCGTGGCTGTAGGCATTGAAGGGAATGTCGAAGACCTCGGATGCGAGGGCCTCGGCGTAAAGATCGATCGCGGCCATGTCGTAGTCGATCGAGACGGCGCCACGAATGTCACCGGCCTTTACGCCATTGGCGACGTGGCGGGACCCCCATGGCTCGCGCACAAGGCTAGCCACGAGGGCGTGCATTGCGTCGAGCACATCTTCGATCGGGCCGCGAACGGACTGGCGCCGGCGGCGATTCCCAGCTGCACCTATACGGATCCCCAGATCGCGTCGGTGGGACTGACCGAAGAGCAAGCCAAAGCGCAGGGACTAGAGGTGAGGGCCGGTCGGTTTCCGTTTCGAATCAATGGCAAGGCCATCGCCGCCGGCGAGACCGAGGGTTTCGTCAAGACTGTCTTCGACGCCGCGACGGGAGCATTGCTCGGTGCCCACATGATTGGGGCCGAAGTTACGGAAATGATTCAAGGCTTTGCCGTCGCCATCAATTGCGAGGCGACCGAGGCCGAACTCATTGCGACGGTCTTCCCGCACCCGACCTTGAGCGAGGCGATGCATGAAGCGGTTTTGGACGCCTATGGCCGCGTGCTTCACCTCTGATCGGGCGATACCCAATCATTTTCCTCCGGCCTTCGGAGCCTGCGCTGCAAGCGACCGTCAGTCCGGCTCCGCCTCGGCGATGCGCTGGACGGCGACGTAGTCGGTCTTGCCCGAACCCAGAACCGGCACCTCCAGGGTTTTGACGATTCGTCGCGGGACGGCGAGGTCCGGCGCGCCCTGGGTACGCGCATGGGCGATCAGCGTCTGGGCCTCGGCGTCAGGATGATCGGTGACCAGAACGAGCCGTTCACCCTTCTTTCCGTCCGGAAGCGCAATGACGCCGTGCCGCGCGTCGGGCCAAAGGCTCGAAGCCAGCGCCTCGGCGGCCGTAAGAGAAACCATTTCGCCGCCGATCTTGGCGAACCTTTTGACCCGGCCCAGAATGGTCAACCAGTTGTCTTCAGTCATCTGGACCACGTCGCCGGTGTCGTGCCAGCCGCCCTGGGGCGGTTCGAGAGATCCATTGGAGTCGAGATAGCCGGTCATCACGTTCGGACCCTGCACAAACAAGCGCCCGCCACGAGGAATTCCGTCGACGGATTCGAGGCGGGTCTGAATGCCTGGCAACAGCCCTCCCACCGTTCCGGGCCGATTATCGTGGGGCTTGTTGACCGCGATCACCGGCGAAGCCTCAGTGGCGCCATAGCCTTCGAGCACCGGCACCGGACCAAACCGCTCGCGGATCAACTGGTGCGTCTCGTCGCGAACCCTTTCGGCCCCGCATACGATGAACTCGAGGCCCGCAAGTTCACTCCCTTCCGAAGCGCGCACGTACTGGTTCAGGAACGTGTCCGTGGCGAGGAGAATGCTCGCCTTCACGTCTTCGACCAACGACGGGATCTGCTTTACGTGTAATGGGCTGGGATATTGGAACGCCTTCATGCCGGTGAGGATCGGCAGCAAAACCCCGCCGGTCAGCCCGAAGCAGTGAAACACGGGCAACGGATTGAACATCACCCAGTTCGGATCGAGGTCGATATGCGCGGCCACCTGGGTCACGTTCGAAAGCAGATTGGCGTGACTGAGCACCACCCCTCGAGGCGCGCCGAAACTGCCGGACGTAAAAAGGATTACTGCAGGATCATCGGGCGCCGCCGGCGCCCTAGCCCGGCGAGCGATCAGCGAGGCGCCGAGGGCTCGCACACGGTCCCAGCCGCCGATCTCTTTTCTGAGATCTTCGAGATAGGTGACCACGCAGTGCTCTTCGAGCGCGTCGATCACATCGTGCAGTTTGCCCTGCTCGACGAAACGGTGCGAAGTCAGAACCCGACGCACACTTGCGATGGCGACGGCCGCCCGCAGGTTCCGGAGCCCTGCGGTGAAATTCAGCATTGCGGGAGTGCGGCCGTAGGCGTGCAGTGCAAAAAGCGTGACCACGGCCGCCGAACTCGACGGCAGAAGCACGCCGACATGTTCGCCTCTCCTGGTCAGTTGCGCGAGCTTGCCGCCGAGGGCGAAGCTCGCCCTGACCAGATCGGTGTATGTGACGGGGTTGCGTTCCTGGTCCTCGAGGATCGGTTTGCCGCCCCCATGTGTGCGAGCGGCGTCGAGCAAGGCGTCAAAAAGGCTACGCCTCGCAGCCCGAGAATCGAAAGGCTTATCCATGCCTGAGATCCGCCCCCTTTTGCTCCGACACCGGCGAGTGCGCGAAGCTAGCCGTCGGGACAATTGATGGAAAGCCGCTGCCGCGGAGGTTCCGGCTTGATCGGACGGTCGGGACCGACGATCTAGGGAACATGGCCACAGTCATCGAGCGCCCGTTTCGGCACCCCGAGAAGCGGAATCGACCCGACTCCGCTGTGTTGCGCAAGCCGGAGTGGCTGCGCGTGCGCGCGCCCGGATCGGAAGGCTATCAGGCGACCCGCCGGATCGTTAGGGAACATCGGCTTTCCACGGTCTGCGAGGAAGCTGCCTGTCCGAACATCGGCGAATGCTGGAGCGTCGGCCACGCCACCATGATGATCATGGGCGATGTGTGCACGCGCGCCTGCGCTTTCTGCAATGTCGCCACGGGCCGGCCGGACGAGCTCGATCCGGGCGAGCCGGGCCGCGTCGCCGAAGCGGTTGCGGCCATGAAGCTGGCGCATGTGGTCATAACCTCGGTCGACCGCGACGATCTCGAAGACGGCGGCGCAGCGCATTTCGCGGCTGTCGTACACGCAATCCGGGCTTGCGCGCCGACGACCACCATCGAAATCCTGACGCCAGATTTTCTGCGCAAGCCCGTGGCTGCGGCCGACTTGGCCATCGATTCCCGGCCCGACGTGTTCAACCACAACCTCGAGACCGTGCCGCGGCTATATCTCTCGATCCGTCCAGGCGCACGCTATTACCATTCGCTGCGCCTGCTAGAACGCGTCAAGGAACGCGAGCCCGGTCTGTTCACTAAATCGGGCCTGATGGTCGGCCTGGGGGAAACCCGGGAAGAGGTCATGCAGGTTATGGATGACATGCGCTCGGCAGGCGTGGATTTCATCACCATCGGCCAGTACTTGCAGCCCACCCGCAAGCACGCTCCGATCGATCGCTTTGTGCCGCCTGAAGAGTTCGACGCTCTGGCGGCGATCGCGCGCGCGAAAGGCTTTCTGATGGTTTCGGCGAGCCCTCTCACGCGATCCTCTCACCACGCCGGCGAAGATTTTGCACGCCTTAAGGCGGCGCGCGCTTCGGACTGAGCCACATTATTTCTCGCTACTCGCCGTATTCGCCGGAGGAGCTGTTCGAGCTCGTCGGCGACGTCGAGACCTATCCGCGCTTCGTTCGCTGGATTGCGAGCCTGCGCACCTGGAATTGCCGAGAGGTCGCTCCCGGCGTGACCAGCCTCGATGCCGAGGCGCGGGTTCGCTTCGGCCCTATCACGGAGCGATTTTCAACCCAAGTGCGCCTGGATCGGCCGAGATTGGTCATTGATGTCGGCCTACTGAGCGGGCCATTTCGGCGGTTGCGCAATGAATGGCGGTTCGAGCCGCACGATGGGGGCGCGACGCTACGCTTCGAGATTGATTTTGAATTTCGTTCGAGCTTGCTCGATCACCTACTAGCCGCCAATTTCGAACGCGCCGCCGACGCCCTTGTACGTTGCTTCGAAGCACGCGCCGCCGAGCTCTATGGAGAAAGGTCATGGCCAACGCCTATTGGCTACTGAAGAGCGAGCCGGAGAAATACAGCTGGGACGACCTCGTCCGCGACGGTTCGACCGTATGGGACGGCGTGCGCAACAACCAGGCCGCGCTTTATCTCAAGGCGATGAAAACCGGCGATGAGGCGCTGATCTATCATTCGCAAAGCGACAAGGCGGTGGTCGGGCGGGCGCGCGTCACCGACCAGGCGTTCATCGATCCTTCGGACCCGGCGGGCCGTTTCGTTGCGGTGAAGATCGCGCCGATCGCGCCTCTGAAGCGCCCCGTTTCGCTGGCGGAGCTGCGCGCCGAACTGCCCCAGATGCTGATTTTTCGGCAGTTCCGCCTTTCGGTGACGCCTCTGATCTCGGATGAGCGCGACCGGATCGTCAAGCTCGGCGGCGGGTGACCGCCTAACGCAGTCGTTCGTGAAGCATTTCCAAAGCCATCTGAAGCGAGGCCATCTGAATGGCGGCGCGATCGTCCAGATCGAAGCGCTCCATCCGGTGGCGAACGGAATCGTTGGCTCTGCTCGTGGCGAAATGTACCGTCCCGACCGGTTTCATGGGCGTGCCGCCGCCTGGCCCGGCCACACCGGTGGTCGCTATGGCGACATGGGCGTGAGAATGTTCGAGCGCGCCTTCGGCCATCATCCGCGCCACGGGCTCCGAAACGGCTCCGAGATCGGCGATCAACTCTCCCGGGATGCCGAGCAACTCTTCCTTGGCGCGGTTTGAATAGGCCACGAATCCGCGATCGAATACATCCGAAGCCCCGGCGATCGAGCAGATCGCGGCCGCGATAAGCCCGCCCGTGCAACTTTCGGCGGTGACGATGCGTAACGAACGCTCTCTTGCGTCGTCGACGATCAACCGGGCGAGCGTCTCAATCTCAAGAGAAAACATGCTTTGCGCCCCTAGCCAAATCCAGCGGGTCCAGACGAACATCGACCAGCTTCGTCATGCAAGCCTCGCAAGTCATGGAATGATCAATGAGTACGAAATTTCAGCGCTTCGCGATCGCCGCCGATGACGGCGCCGAACTGGCGGCCTGGCGCGCATGGCCGAAAGGCACCCCTCGAGCCCTGATTCAGATAGCGCACGGAATGGCTGAACATGCGCTCAGATACGACCGCCTGGCAGGCGCACTCGTAGCCGAAGGCTTTGCGGTCTATTCCCAGGATCACCGCGGCCATGGCTCCTCAGCCAGTGTG
>JAJXZC010000370.1 GCA_021780275.1 Pseudomonadota bacterium | reverse complement strand
TTATCGACGTGCTGGTTGAGGACGAGGCTGAGGCGGTGGCCGCCGCGAAGAAATATCTTTCCTATTTCCAGGGGCCGGTCGTGCAATGGGATTGCGCCGACCAACGCAAGCTTCGTCATGTCATTCCCGAGAACCGTCTCCGCATCTATGACATCCGTGCCGTGATCGATGCGCTTTGCGACACTGGCTCGGTGCTGGAGCTCCGCCGCGACTTCGCTCATGGCATGGTGACGGCGCTGGTGCGCATCGAGGGCCGCCCGATGGGCCTCATCGCCAACAACCCGATGCATCTCGCCGGCGCGATCGATGCCGAGGGCGCGGATAAGGCCGCCCGCTTCATGCAGCTATGCGACGCTTTCGGCCTGCCGATCCTGTCGCTCTGCGACACGCCGGGCTTCATGGTCGGGCCGGAGGCCGAAAAGACGGCGCTGGTTCGCCGCGTCAGCCGCATGTTCGTGACGGCGGGCAGCCTCAACGTCCCCGTTTTCACCATCGTGCTGCGCAAGGGCTATGGGCTCGGCGCGCAGGCCATGGCGGGCGGCAGCTTCCACGCGCCTTTCTTCATCGTTTCCTGGCCGACCGGCGAATTCGGCGGCATGGGCCTCGAAGGCGCGGTGAGGCTCGGCTATCGCAAGGAAATGGAAGCGATCAAGAACCCGGCCGAGCAGAAGGAATTCTTCGACAAGATGGTTGCGCGCTCCTACGAGTACGGAAAGGCGGTCAACATGGCCTCCTTCCTCGAGATCGACGAGGTGATCGATCCCTTCGAGACCCGGCGCTGGATCGCCCGGGGCCTCGCTTCGCTGCCGAAGCTAGCGCCCACCGAAGGCAAGCGCCGCTCTTTCATTGACACCTGGTGAGGGTGGCGAGTTGTTGCCGCATTGCCACATGTCGCGGGGGTGTCCGAGCCCCCGTTAAGCACAATGAATTGTGGCAAACTCACACGGCTTGGTCATAATTGGCCGCCGTATCAATTCGATCGCGGCGAGTATTCGTGAGGGGCGTCGAGTGGGGTTCTTGCAGACAAGTGTCGGTGGCAGCGCCGTGAGCGTGGAGGCGTCTGGCGCTTCCGTGCGTTCCGGCGGGCTTGCACCGCTTGTCTGGCTGGTCTTTGCGCTTTGCCTCGCCTCGCTTGGGCATGTGTCGCCTGTGGCGGCTGAAGCCTTCGAGGGCGTACCGTCCTTTTCCAGCCATTCGGTCCTTGAGGCGCCGGTTCGAACTGCCGTTCAGGCCAAAGTGACGAACCGCGGCCCCCGTCAGCGGGTTCTGGTCCTGAGATTTGAAGCGCCGGCGGCTCTGGCCCCGGTGCAAACTGCCCGGACGATCGCGGTCCTTACCCCTCTCCAACCGCTGGCGAGGAAATTTGCCGCTTCGGCAGGCCGTGCGGGGCTACCCGCCCGCGCGCCGCCAACTAGTGGCATTTTATAAGCATCTACCTCAAATCGAAGGATAACCTTGTGGCCTCCCGCTCTGGACGGGTATAGAGGGGGCGGCCAAAAAGGCCTTCGACAAAAGATCACCAAGTTCAAGAAGAGCGAAAGCTCCGGAAATTCAGAGAATCCCGATGCAGTCCGTCGCGTGGAGGCTGCACGTCCCTAGGGGAGGTTACCTTGCAGCGTATCGAAAATATCGTGTTCGGCTTGCGTGCCGTGATCCTCGCGGTCCTGGCCGCCATCACGATAACTATGCTTTTCTTCGCCGTGCAGCTTCGTATGGATGCCGGCTTCCTGAAGATGCTCCCGGTCGGGAATTCCTTCATTCAGACCTACTTCCAGTATGCGGACGGGTTTGGCGGCGGCAATCGCATCATCGTGGTGCTTGAGAACAAGAAGGGCGACATCTTCCAGCCCGAGTTTCTGAAGACGCTGAACGACGCGACGCAGGACGTCTTCTACATCCCCGGTATCGCGCGTCACCGCGTGACCTCGCTCTGGACGCCGAACACGCGCTATGTCGCCGTGACCGAGCAGGGCCTTGAAGCTGGCGACGTTATTCCGGCGAACTTCCAGCCCACGCCGGAAGGCATCAAGACGGTGATGCAGAACACGCTGCGCGCCAACCTTGTCGGCCGTCTCGTCTCCACCGACTTCCGCTCGGCCATGATCGCGGCCGAACTGCTCGAGGTCGATCCCGAGACGCAGAAGAAGCTCGACTACTTCAAGGTTGCGAACCTTCTCGAAAAGAACATCCGCGATAAATATGTGAATGCCGACACCGACGTGAAGATCGTCGGCTTCGCCAAGCTCATCGGTGTCATCGCCGCGGGTGCCTCGTCGGTCGTCATTTTCTTTGCGGTCGCCTTCATCCTTACCTGCCTCATGCTGTGGCTCTATTGCCGGTCATGGATCCTGACGATCGTGACGGTGAGCTGTTCGCTCTGCTCGCTGATCTGGCAATTCGGTACTCTGCACCTCATGGGCTACGGCCTCGATCCGCTGGCCGTGCTCGTGCCTTTCCTCGTCTTCGCCATCGGCGTCAGCCATGGCGTGCAGCAGATCAACATGGTGGGCGCTGAAATCGCCGCCGGCCTCGACAAGAATGCGGCCGCGCGCGCGACTTTCACCTTCCTGCTTCGTCCGGGCTCGGTCGCTCTCGCGACCTGTCTCGCGGGTTTCGCCACGCTCTACATCATCCCGATCGGCATGATCCGCGAACTCGCGGTCACCGCCTCCATCGGTGTGATGTTCAAGATCGTCTCGAACCTCATCATGCTGCCGCTCATCGTCTCCTATGTCGCACCCGGCCAGGAATATGGCGAAAAGGTGCGCAATGCGATGGCGAGCCGCGCCAGGTTCTGGCCGTTCCTTGCGTCCATCGCGAAGCCGACCCAGGCCTTCGTCTTTATCGGCTTCTGCGTGGTCCTCGGCATTGTCGGCTTCTATGAGGGCAAGAACCGCCAGATCGGCGACGTCCATGCGGGCGCCGGCGAGCTGTGGCCGAATGCGCGCTACAACCTCGATAGCGAATATATCGCTGAACACTTCAAGCTCGGCGTCAACGTGATGAACGTGATCGTCGAGTCGACGGATGTCGCTTGCGTCGATTACAGCAAGATGCACTTCCTCGACACCTTCAGCTGGGACATGCGCAATGTCGAGGGTGTGCAGACGGTGGTGAGCCTTCCGATCGTCGCCAAGAACATCAACAGCATGTGGCAGGAGGGTAACCCGAAATGGGCTGCGCTCCCGCGCGACCCGACGGCTCTCGCTCAGGCGACGTCGAGCGTTTCGAGCTCGACCATGCTCGTCGACACGGAGTGCAAGACGCTGGGCGTCCAGATCTACATCTCGGACACCAAGGCCGAGACGGTGAAGCGTGTCGTCGGTGCGGCTGAAGCCTGGATCAACGATCCCAAGCATAAGCGCGACGATCTGAAGCTCCGCATCGGCACAGGTAACGTCACCATCACGTCGGCGACGAACACCGTGGTCGAGCATGCCGAGCTTCCGATGCTGCTCTACGTCTATGCCGTGGTCATGATCCTCGTGATCTTCGTCTACCGCGAATGGCGCGGCGCGCTCTGCTGCGTGCTTCCGCTGGTCCTGTCGACGATCATCGGCAACTGGTTCCTGATGGCGGCCGGCATCGGCCTCAAGATCTCGACGCTTCCCGTGCTCGCGATCGCCGTCGGTATCGGCGTCGATTACGGTATCTACGAGTACAACCGCATCCAGCGTTACATGCGCATGGGCGTCTCGCCGTACCACGCCTATCTCCAGGCGCTGAACGACGTGGGCTCGGCGACGATGTTCACTGGCGGCACGCTCGCCATCGGCGTTTCGACCTGGAGCTTCTCCGCTCTGAAGTTCCAGGCCGACATGGGCCTTCTCCTCACCTTCATGTTCATCGTCAACATGATCGGCGCGGTGACGCTCCTGCCGGCGCTGGTCGCGGCGCTTGAATACATCTGGCCGTTGAAGCGCAAGCCGCTCACGGAAGAGGAAGCGCGCGCGATCCGTCACGCGCACTGATCTCTGCACAAGTCAAAGAGAAGGGCGGCTTCCTCGCGGAAGCCGCCCTTTTTCTTTGTCCGAGGCTTCTCGCGGATCACCCGCGAGAATAGAAGAACCGCTCCTCCGCGATCTTTCCGTCCTTCAGCGTGTAGAGGCCGGTCTCGTCCATCTTCATGCGAGTGCCGCTCTCCTTCTCCGTCACATCGATTGTGAAACGGACGATGAATTGATTGCCGTTCACATAGGGCCCGTCGATATCCATGCGGTGGATGTCGTGGGCGCCCTCCCACCACTCGCCCTTCTTGCGTAGGGCTTCTTTGCCGCGCGCCGGAGGCATGCTGCCGGAAGGTTCGACGCTCAGCACATCGTCAGCCCAGTATCGGTCGCCCGCTTCGTCCGCCTTGCCCGCTTTGCAAAGGGCGATGAAATCGTCGGCGATGGTCTTCGTGCTCTCCTGAATATTCACATTCATGTCCATGGGGTTTTCTCCTCTTCGGTCGTACCGGAAGTTCCCCCGAGCCTAGTGCGCTCGTCCTGACAGCATGATGTCAGGAGCTTGGGAAGGAAAGGGACACGCAAAAGCGAAAGGGCAGCTTTGCGGGCTGCCCTTTCCATCGTCATTCGGCCTTGAGGAAATTTCAGACCTGTTCGCTCACACCCATCGTCGCCGCTTCGCTCTCATCGCCGAGATTGGTGGGCGCCAGCAGCAGATACATGGCGGGCGTCACCAGGCGGGAGAGGAAGGTCGAGGAAAGCAGGCCGCCGATGATGACCCAGGCGAGCGGCGAATAAAGGCCGGACCCTCCGAGCGCGAGCGGCAGCAATCCGCCGACTGCCGTCGCCGAGGTCAGCAGAACCGGCAGGAAGCGGATTTCGCCCGCCTGCTCGATTGCTTCGGCAAGCGGCGTTCCGGCCTTGCGCAGCTGGTTGGTGAAGTCGACCAGCAGGATCGAGTTCTTGATCTCGATGCCGATGAGGGCGATGAAGCCGATCACAGCTGTGAAGGAGAGCGAGTAGCCCGACGCGAGCAGGGACATGATGCCGCCGAAAATGCCGAGCGGAATCACGCCTGCCACGATCAGTGTGGCGCGGAAGGAGTGGAACTCGAGGATGAGCACCGCGAGGATGCCGCAGATCGCGATCAGGACGGCCGTGAGAAGGCCGCTGAAACTCTTCGTCGCCGCCTCCGCTTCGCCGCCTTTGCGGAAGTCGTAGCCCGGCGGGAT
>JAJXZC010000742.1 GCA_021780275.1 Pseudomonadota bacterium | reverse complement strand
GGAGGCCGCCTCACCTTCCGTTTGTGCGCCATCCTTGGGCGCGCGCCTGCGGCGAACCTTGGCGGCGATCCGCGCAGCGCGGGGCGGTTTTTTGGAAATATCCATCTTGGCCCAAAGATAGGGTGGCCAAGGGCCTTCGCAAAGGCCCTCCCGGAAAAGATGGAAAATTGAAGCCTAGCCGCCCGGCTGGCGCAGGATGTTGAGGATGTCCTCGTAGTGACGCTCCTCAGCCATATCCAGCGGCGTGCGGCCCGTCACATCCGTATCTTCGAGGTCGGCGCCGTGGTCGACCAGCAGCTTCACCACGGCTGTCCGGTGGGCGCGGATCGCGATCATCAGCGGCGTGTCCTTGTTCTCGGCCGTCAGGTTCGGGTTGGCGCCCTTGTCGAGAAGGGTTGCGGCAATGTCGGCGCGGCCGGACTGGGCGGCGACGGAAAGCGCCGTGCGGCTGTCCTTGTCCTTGTTGTCGGGATGGGCGCCGAGCGAGAGGAGGTACTTCACCACCTCGATATTGCCCTTGTCGGCGCCGATCACGATGGCCGGGATATTGCCGGAGCCGCTGTCGTCGGGCGAAAGGCCCCGCATGACGGCGAGGTGGATGCCGTTGAGGTCGCCGTCCCGGGCCGCATCGACGAGATCGTTATTGGCCAGCTCCATGTTCATGCCCGGCGGGTCTTCCGCGCGGACCGCCGTTCCCGCGAGCAGCGCGGAGCCGAGCAGGGCCGCGCCGAGCATGATCCCGGCATGTCGGGAAAATCTTGTCCTGGGGGTCAATTCGTCACGCATCGCTTGGTCCTTGGATTTCCTAAGGTGCCGGAGTGTGCTTAAACCCCTCAAGGGCGCGAAACCCGTCGCGCCTCGCCGGCTTAGGGTTCGCTCTATGGCGGCCGCCTTCTTCTATAGGCTCGCCAAGCCCCCGAGTTCAAGCCGCAGGACCCGGCGGCCCGTTCGTGAAATCAGGAAGATCCAAGGGAGACTGCCCGCATGACACGCCAGCGCATCATCATCCTCGTCGCGGCTCTTGCCGTCGCCGTTATTCTCGGCCTGGCGCTTGCGCCGAAGGTCGACCGGCTTGTGAGCAAAAGCGGGCCGGACGGGGAGACGGGCGCCAATGTGGAGTCGGCAGGAAAGCCCCTGGTCGGCGGGCCGTTCACTCTTGTCGACCAGACCGGCAAGACCGTCACCGACAAGGACTTCCACGGCAAATACATGCTGATCTATTTCGGCTTCACCTTCTGCCCCGACGTCTGCCCGACCGAGCTTCAGGCCATTGCCGGCGCGCTTGGGCAGCTCGGCGACAAGGCCGCGAAGGTGCAGCCGATCTTTGTCAGCGTCGATCCCGACCGAGATACGCCCGCGGTTCTGGCCAAATACGTGAAGCAGTTCGATCCGCGTCTTATCGGCCTCACGGGTTCGCCCGAGCAGATTGCCGCCGTCGCCAAAGCCTATCGGGTCTTCTACGAGAAGGTGAAGGAAAAGCCCGGCGAGGGCTCTGGCGCGGCGGAGGACGACTACACCGTCGACCATTCTTCCGTGGTCTATCTGATGGGGCCTAACGGCGAATTTCTGACCTTTTTCGCGCCCGGCGTCACCCCCGAGCAGATGGCCCAGAAGATCGGCTCCTATCTCTGAAGCGCCGACCCATCTGCGCCATTGGGCCTCACCGGCTTGACGGATGGGCCATGGGGGCCCTATTTTCACCCCATGGACAGGAAACGGCCCGCCAGCTTTGCGCTTCTTAGCGCGCTCCTTCTGGAGCGTGGGCTGCTCTGCGCCTAAGCGCAGAACATAGAACGACCTCACCCACAGTTTCCGATCTTCAGTCCGACGCGCCAGCGAACAAAGCCGCTTGGCGCAAAGTCAGTGGCCCGACATGAACACCATCTTAGCCTTGCGACTTATCTCCGGCTGCCGGACCTTGCGCCCGTGGCAGTCCGGCAGTCCCGTGTTTCTTGAGCACGTCTCCGCCACGCATTTCGTCAATTCCAGGAGACAGACATCATGTTGAAGAACCCTGCCGAAAAATACCGACCCTTTCCGCCGATCAACCTGCCGGATCGCCGCTGGCCGAATAACGTCATTTCGAAGCCGCCGATCTGGATGAGCACGGATCTGCGCGACGGCAATCAGGCGCTGTTCGAGCCCATGAATGCCGATCGCAAGATGCGCATGTTCGAAATGCTGGTCCGCATCGGCTTCAAGCACATCGAAGCAGGCTTTCCCGCCGCCTCCGAAACCGATTTCGGCTTCATTCGCCAGCTGATCGAAGAGAACAAGGCGGGCGACGACGTCCATATCGAGGTGCTGACCCAGGCGCGGCCCGAGCTCATCACGCGCACCATGGAGTCGCTGCGGGGCGCGAAGAACGCCATTCTGCACTTCTACAACGCCACCGCGCCGAACTTCCGCGAGATCGTCTTCAATCAGGGCAAGCAGGGCGTGAAGGCGATTGCGACCGAAAGCGCGCGCCAGATCAGGGAACTGGCCGAGAAGCAGCCGGAAACGAACTGGACCTTCCAGTACAGCCCCGAGGTCTTCTCCGGCACCGAACTCGATTTCGCCAAGGAAGTCGTCGATGCGGTGACGGAAGTCTGGGACGCGAACCCGGAACGCAAGGTCATCATCAACCTGCCGGCGACGGTGGAGATGGCGACGCCCAACGTCTATGCCGACCAGATCGAATGGATGCATCGCAACCTCAAGCGCCGCGACGGCATCATCATTTCGCTCCATCCGCATAATGACCGCGGCACGGCGGTCGCCGCCGCCGAGCTCGGCGTCATGGCGGGCGCGGACCGCGTCGAAGGCTGTCTCTTCGGCCATGGCGAGCGCACGGGCAATGTCGATCTCGTCACGCTGGCCTTGAACCTCTACAGCCAGGGCGTCGATCCGGGGCTCGACTTCTCGCAGATCAACGAGGTCGCGCGCACCGTCGAATATTGCACGCAGCTCCCCATCCATCCGCGCCACCCTTACGTGGGCGATCTCGTCTTCACGGCCTTTTCGGGCTCGCATCAGGACGCAATCAAGAAGGGACTTGCGGCGCGCAAGGAAGGCGAAATCTGGGAAGTGCCCTATCTGCCGATCGACCCGGCGGATGTCGGCCGCACCTATGAATCGATCATTCGCGTGAACAGCCAGTCCGGCAAGGGCGGCATTTCCTATCTGCTGGAGGCTGAGTATGGCCTCGCCCTGCCGCGCCGCTTGCAGGTCGAGTTCTCGGCCGCCGTCCAGAAGGTTACGGACGACACCGGCAAGGAAGTCAGCGCCGCCGATATTTACGGTATTTTTGAGCGTGAATATCTGACGCTGACCGAGCCGCTCGAATATCTGAGCCATACGCTCTTCGACGATAATGGCGAGCAGGGGGTGAAGCTCCGTATCCGCCGCTTCGGCGTCGAGGAAACCCTGATAGGCCTCGGCAACGGGCCGATCGATGCGCTGATGCACGCGCTCAACGTGCCGGTGCTGGTGCGCAATTACGATGAGCATTCGCTTGGCCACGGCGCGGACGCCAAGGCGGTCGCCTATGTCGAGGTCGCCGAGGACGGCGTGCCCGGCGATATCTTCGGCGTCGGCATCGACCCGAACATCATCACGGCATCGTTCAAGGCGGTGATCGGCGGCGCGAACCGGGTGGCGAAGCGCTATTCGGCCGCCGAGCAGAGAGCGCGTTTCGGCGGCGCCTATGCCACTGCAAAATAAGGCGATTGCAGGGGAGGCCGGTCGCGGCCTCCCCGACGCCTTCTTGAAAGCCATTGTTTTTCAATGACTTGAGTGTTGTGTGACGTTTTTTTGGTCACACGGACCGGTTTTTCTGTATTGTGCTGCATCGCAGCATTAGATGTCAGAAGGGCCCGGGCGATGGTTCTCTATCACCTCTACGAGATCAATCACGCAGCGGTCACGCCTTTCCGCGCGGCAGCTGAACTCAGCCTTTGGGCCCTGCGCCATCCGCTCAATCCCTTCGGCGAAACGATCGGCGCCAAGAACATGGCCGCCGCCCTCGATCTTTTCGAGAGCGTGACGCGGCGCTACGGCAAGCCGAAATTCGGTCTCGACGAGACGGAGATCGCGGGAAAGCCCGTGCCGGTGGTCGAGCGCGTCGTCTGGGAAAAGCCTTTCTGCAAACTCATCCATTTCGAGCGCGAGGCCTCTGCAGCGAAGGGGCTTGCGGACCAGCCGAAGCTTCTGATCGTCGCCCCCATGTCCGGCCATTACGCGACGCTGCTCCGGGGCACGGTCGAGGCGATGCTGCCCTATTGCGACGTCTACATCACCGACTGGATCGACGCTCGCGCCGTGCCGCTCTCGGCGGGGAACTTCCACCTCGACGATTATGTCGATTACGTCATCGAGATGATCCAGGCGCTCGGTCCCGACGTTCACGTCCTCGCGGTCTGTCAGCCCTCCGTCCCGGTCTTCGCAGCCGTTGCGGCGATGAACGAGG
This sequence comes from Pseudomonadota bacterium, assembly GCA_021780275.1. The sequence goes on along the minus strand of JAJXZC010000742.1, from coordinate 734 downwards.
ACAAGGACCCGCACGCGCCCCTCACCATGACGCTGATGGGCGGACCCATCGACACGCGCGAAAGCCCAACCGAAGTGAACCGGCTCGCCACCGAGCGCGGCACCGAATGGTACGAGCGGAACGTCATCACCACCGTTCCGATGCCCCATCCTGGCTTCATGCGCCGCGTCTATCCGGGCTTCGTCCAGCTTTCGGGCTTCATGGCCATGAATCTCGACCGCCACATGGACGCGCACTGGAATTATTTCGACCACATGGTCGAGGGCGACGGCGACAGCGCCCAGAAGCACCGCGAGTTCTATGACGAATATCTTGCGGTCATGGATATGACGGCGGAATTCTATCTCGAGACGGTCGACCGGGTTTTCGTCCGGCATCAACTCCCCAAGGGCGAGCTCTACCACCGCGACCGGCTGGTGCGTCCGCAGGCGATCACGCGCACGGCCCTCATGACCGTCGAGGGAGAGAAGGACGACATCTCCGGCGTCGGCCAGACAAAGGCCGCCCACAAGCTCGCCTCGGCGCTTCCCGCCTCGATGCGTGACCATTGGGAGCAGCCCGGCGTCGGCCATTACGGCGTCTTCAACGGTTCGCGCTGGATGACGGAGATCGCTCCGCGTGTTCGCGACTTTATGGCGAGACATGGCAGGCGCGCCTGAGACCGGCCGGCCGGAAACGCGCCGGACACGAATTAATTTTTCAAAGTATTTCGGGAGCGCTGCGGATTGCTCTTG
>JAJXZC010000336.1 GCA_021780275.1 Pseudomonadota bacterium | reverse complement strand
GGCGGCGCCCATCTCACAGGTTGAGTTCAGCCTCGAAAACCGTTGCCGACGCTCGAACGATAAGGCCGGCTCAGTCGCCGACGGCGATCATGACGTCGGAGGCCTTGATCAAAGCGTGGACCTTCTCGCCCCTCTTCAGGCCAAGCTCGGCAACGGCCTCGTTGGTGATGGAGGCCGTCAGGATGGTTCCACCGGCGATCTCAACGCGCACATGCGCAGTGGTCGCGCCTTCTTTGACCTCAACGACCGTGCCGGGAATGAAATTGCGTCCGGATATTTTCATCGATGGGGCTCCTTGCGCGCGGCAAACAAGAAAATACCGTTTCGCGCCGGCTTTGCGAAGCGCGCGCACGGCTTACCCCTGGTTGCGAATTTGCAACAGGTATACTGCAAAACGCACGTTTCGGCTGCCGTGCGAGTCTTTGCGCGTTCTCTGTGCATCTGATTCGTGCCTATCCTCATCATGCGGTGTTTGGCACCACCAACGACAGGGGGTGGAGCATGATCGACCCGAAAGCGAACTTGACGGTTCTTCAAACGTTGCAGGAGGTTGTAACCTCCGCAGCGGATATGGCTGAAGCGCAGCGGCAGCGTCTTTCGCATGTTTTTGGCGCCTGGAAGGAACCGCATGATCTGCGTGTGCAGGTCGCGCTCGTGGCGCTCGAGGACCGGCGGATGGCCGCGCGCCGGAAGATTCTGGCCGAACTCGATCAGATGGATCGGCTGCATTGAGCTGAGGCGCAGGGCCCAAGCTCTTTGAGTGGTGAGCATCGGTTGCGATGCTTTGGGAAGACGTACGGCGGCGAGGGGCGCCGTGCGGGATTGCTGTGCAGACTACCTTGCTCTCGGCCGCCGCAATCGGCCGGGAGCTTTTTTATCGTGGCCCAGCACGACGCTTCGTCCGAAAGGCTGCTTGAGTTTTGGCACGCCGATGCTCTAGACCGCCCACAGTCTATTTCTTCGATGGCGAGACCGATGAGCGCGCAAGAAAAATCCCTTTTCATGACCTTTCTGATGACGCCGGACATGGCCAATTTCTCCGGCCATGTGCATGGCGGCGCCATTCTCAAAGTCCTCGACCAGGTGGCCTATGCCTGCGCGGCACGCTACTGCAAAAGCTATGTCGTCACCGCTTCGCTCGACCAAGTGATCTTCAGGGAACCGATGCAGGTCGGCGAACTTGCGACCTTCAAGGCGAATGTCAATTACGTCGGCAAATCGTCGATGGAGATCGGCATCAAGGTCATCGCCGAGAATCTGACGACCAAAGAATCGCGCCACGTCATCTCCTGCTATTTCACGATGGTGGCGAAAAACCCCGACGGACAGCTCGCTGAAGTGCCGCCGCTCAAGATCGAGACGGAACTCGACCGCCGGCTGTTCGAGGCGGGGAAGATGCGCCGGGAGATGCGCGCCGAGATCATCGAGCGCAACCGCAAGCTCCACGTGGGCATGCCGGATTGAAGCGGCGGGAGCCGGCGGGTCTGCCGATCTCCCTAGCCCTGCTCGGAGTCGCGCAGCCGATGCACGTCATGGACGACGACCCCGTTCTCGGGCATCTGCAGCCAGGCGTGATGCATCAGGGTGCGTTTGGTATCTTCGTAGCCGCTCTGCCAATGCTCACGCATCGATGTGCCGGAGAAGTCGTAATCCTTGGCATGGCCCTCATAGGCTTTCTGTTGATAAATCAAATGCAGGATCGTGATATCCGGCATGTCGGCGAGCTCGTCGCGCAGGCGCCGGTCGTCGTCATTCAGCAGATGATCCGGCATTTTGGCCAATGCTTCATAGGTATGGTTCTTCCACATGCGCAGACGCTGATACATGTCCGTATTATAGCGGGTGCGCGAGGAATACATGATGTCCTTGTGGCGGCCGAGGACGTCGGCCATGTCGCGCGGCAATAGGCCTTGCGCCGAGAAGAGATCGACCTGGAACACCAGCGTGTTGCGGAGATCGTCCTGATCGAGCAAATGCTGCAGCGGCGTGTTTGAGACGATGCCGCCGTCCCAATAATAATCAGTGCCGATCTTGACCATCGGCAGCGCCGGCGGCAGCGCACCCGACGCCATAATGTGCTCGGGTCCAATGATTTCGTTGCGATTGTCGAAATAGATGAAATTACCGGACTGGACGTTCACGGCGCCGACGGCGAAGCGCGTGTTGCCGTCGTTTATCAGCGAAAAGTCGACATAGTCCCGCAAAGTGTCCGCAAGCGGCGCGGAATCATAAAAGCTCGTCGCGGCTTTCGCACCGGCGGCATTGAGCCAGGGATTGATCTCGTGCGGCTTGAAGAATCCCGGCTGGCCGAGCGTCATGGTCAGCATCGCGCTCGTCGCATTGCGGGCGCGGCGGTAGATGTCGCCGTCCGGCGTATAGGCCCAGACGTGCCGGTCGGTGATCTTGTGCCAGAAGGCGCGCAGCTTATCGAGCCGCTCTTCGCGGGGGTTGCCGGCGATGATCGCGGCATTGATGGCGCCGATCGAGACGCCCGTCACCCAATCCGGCTCGATATTGGCCTCGTGCAACGCCTCGTAGACCCCGGCCTGATAGGCGCCAAGCGCGCCGCCGCCTTGAAAGATCAGAGCGATCTGGTCGCAACGATCGGGACGCCAGCCGCCGGCCTTGGCCGGCGCGGTGGCGAATTTTTCAGGTTTCGGTGTATGGAAAGGGGTCTTTGCGTCCACGGTCCGCCTCCCTGTTTGGGAGGCTAGGCAGGCGGGATTGCAGGAATGTGACGCGGCCGCGTCACACCATTTTCAAGGTCAATCGCCAGAAGCGGCGCAGTGCCCTACGCTGCGGCATCAGCTTTGTCGTCCCTTTCGAAGCATGAGGATTTGACTATGCGCGCCGAAGACATCCTGCAATTGCCGTCCATGCCGCTCGCCGGGCCGAGCTATCCGAAGGGGCCGTACCGCTTCATCAATCGTGAATATATGGTCATCACTTACGAGACCGATCCGGACGTCATCCGCCACCAATTGCCCGAACCGCTCGAGCCGCTCGACAAGCCGCTCGTCAGCTATGAGTGGATCAACATGCCGGATTCCTCCGGCTTCGGCAGCTACACCGAAAGCGGCCTCGTGATCCCCTGCAAATTTCAGGGCGAGGAGGTGAATTTCGTCAGCCAGATGTATCTCGATGATGATCCGCCGATCGCCGGCGGCCGCGAAATCTGGGGCTTTCCAAAGAAATACGCGCATCCCAAGCTCAAGATCATCAAGGACACGCTGACCGGCACGCTGCATTACGGCGAACAACTCGTGGCCCTCGGCACAATGGGCTATAAGCACGAGTCGATGGCCGGCAACGGTGAGCGCACGACGGCGATCCTCACCAAGACGCAGGTCAATCTGAAGATCATTCCCGGCGTCGACGGCGGACACGGCATCTGCCAGCTCGTCGCCTATAATCTCAGCGATATTACGGTGAAAGGCTCATGGCTCGGCCCGGCGCGGCTGCATCTCGTGTCGCACGTCAATGCGCCGGTTGGCGATTTCCCGGTGCGCCACATTGTCGGCGCGCATCACTTCATCGCCGATCTGAGCCTGCCCTACGGCCGCGTCCTCCACGATTATCTGAAGCCATAAGTTAGCCCATTTCAACGGTTTATCTGCGCCGGTGGGATGCCGGCCGGCGCGCCCATGGCCAGAGCGGACATTTCGCGCTAGAGCAGCCGGCCGCATGATTCATGCCGGTCGCTCAATCGGATTTTCGCGGAAGCCTCATGTCAGATCCCAAAGTTGCTCTCATCACCGGCGTGACCGGGCAGGACGGCGCACTCCTCGCCGAACTCCTGCTCAACAAAGGCTATATCGTCCATGGCATCAAGCGCCGCGCGTCGCTGATCAATACCGAACGTGTCGATCATCTCTATCGCGATCCGCACGAGCCGGGTGTTCGTTTCTTCATGTCGTATGGCGACATGACCGATGCCACCAATCTGATCCGCATCGTCCAGGAGGTCCAGCCGGACGAAATTTATAATCTCGCCGCCCAGAGCCACGTGCAGGTAAGCTTTGAGACGCCGGAATATACCGCCAATTCCGACGCGCTCGGCACGCTGCGCCTGCTGGAGGCGATCCGCATCCTCAAGCTGACCGGCAAGACGCGCTTCTATCAGGCCTCGACATCGGAGCTTTACGGCAAAGTGCAGGCCGTGCCGCAGAACGAGCAGACGCCGTTCTATCCGCGCTCGCCCTATGGCGCTGCCAAGCTCTATGGCTATTGGATCACGATCAATTACCGCGAGGCCTACGGCATGCACGCCTCGAACGGTATTCTCTTCAACCACGAAGGGCCGACCCGGGCCGAGACCTTCGTCACCCGCAAGATCACCCGCGCCGTGGCGGCAATTGAGCTCGGCCTCCAGGACAAGCTCTACCTCGGCAATCTCGACGCCAAACGCGACTGGGGCCATGCGCGCGATTATGTCGAGGGCATGTGGCGGATCCTGCAGCAAACGCAGCCGGACGATTATGTGCTCTCGACGGGCGAGGCGCATTCGGTGCGCGAATTCGTCGAGTGCGCTTTCGGAGAGGTCGGCATCGAGATCGCCTGGCGCGGCAGCGGCGTCGAGGAGCAGGGGTTCGACCGCAAGACGGGCAGAGTCTTGGTCGAGATCGACCCGGAATATTTCCGCCCGACGGAGGTCGATTTTCTGCTTGGGGATTCCTCCAAGGCGCGGGCCAAACTCGGCTGGGTCCACAAGACGACCTTTCCTGAGCTGGTCAAGGAAATGGTCGCGAGCGACCGCGTTCAAATGAAGAAGCGCGGCCATATATAAGGCCTACACGGGGAGCGGGTTCACGCATGCAGCCATTACGCATCTTCGTTGCGGGCCATCGCGGTATGGTCGGCTCCGCCCTGGTGCGGCGGCTCGGATCCGAGAACGTCGATATTCTGACCGCCTCGCGTGCGCAGGTCGATCTGCGCGAGGCGGGCGCCGTTCGCGCTTTTCTGGAAAAGCAGAAGCCCGATGCGATCATCCTTGCCGCGGCCAAAGTCGGCGGCATATTGGCGAACGACACCTATCCGGCCGAGTTCCTGCGCGACAATCTCGTCATCGAAGCCAATGTCATCCATGAGGCGCACAGCGCCGGCGTCGACCGGCTTGTCTTCCTCGGATCGTCCTGCATCTATCCGAAATTCGCGCCGCAGCCGATCCGCGAGGACGCGCTGCTCACCGGGCCGC
>JAJXZC010000699.1 GCA_021780275.1 Pseudomonadota bacterium | reverse complement strand
AATTCCAGCCAATTCCAACCGCTTCTCGCGCAACGACGAGACAATCGGAAGCTCGCTCATCACCATCCCCTATTGCCAGCAGCAATCAGATGGCAGGATAAAGGCTCGGGCGTCGCGCACGAAGCGATGGCCGGTGGTAGTTGCTACATGATACCGGATTGTATTGGCGCTCGGTGCTCTCCTGATTGAAGCGCACCTGTGTCAACGTCGACTGACGGATGTAGATGTAGGCCGTCCGCGTCAGGTGCTGGGGGTTGATCTTTGAAAGCGTCACAGTCATCGGTCCTCTCCTCCAAAATCGGCGGGGGAGCGGCGTCGAGGTAGGACGTGACCATATTGGCGAGAATGGCGCCAATCTGGATCAAGTCGAACTGGCCTGGGGAAAGTGCCACGTCTATCTATCCCAAATCTGTCTATCCGAGGTCTTCGTGACGCCGCAACAACTCGGTATTGATGGCGCATATCTGGTCGAGCGCGGCGCGAAGCATTTGGAGATTGCTGATGAATTGAGCGGCGCGGCCGACGTCCGTATTGCGCACATAATATCGGCGTGGGTGGGCGCCCTTTTGACTGACCGAGAGATAGTGCTTCGGACCATGTCCAGGCCCACTGGCACAATGGCAATTTGGCCGGCCACAGCGCTTGTAGGCGGCCAGCAGCGTTCCGCGCATCACGTGCTCGACCGGCGGCATGGCGCCGGCGATCTGGCGGCGTCGTTCGCGTAGGTCCGAGGGGGAAAGATCCTTGAGGTCCATCAGACTGCTTCGCAAAGTTGTCCGAGAGAATCAGAGGTCGAGTCATCGGTCAACCCCTTTCATTGCGTTGATGTAAGCAAGCCAGCAGTTCCGCAAGGCGGATCAGGCCAAAAGCGTCTACCCGCAACGGCGGGGAACCGGGCGGCGGCGAAGCGCCTGGCGGCGCCCAGTCCGTCCAATCGCGACAGATCGCCAGGGAACCCCGCTCTGGGTGGCGGAGGCTCAGGGACTCACGCCCGGCGAGCCGACGGACCTTGAGAACCTCCAATGTCTGCCCGTAAAGGGGATGGAACGGGCGCGTGACGGTCGCCAAACCTAAAGACGGATTGGCGAAGAGTGCAGTTTGACGGGACTGTGCCCAACGTCGTTGACAGGGTGGTTCAGCAAGCTCTGCTCCAGGTGATGGAGCCGGTCTTCGAGCCAACCTTTCATCCCAGCAGTCACGGGTTCCGCCCCAAACGCGGCGCTCATACCGCCATCGCCGAAGCAACGGAATATCTGAAGGACGGCTATCACACAGTGGTTGATCTTGACTTGGCCAAATTCTTGGACCCTGCATCATAATACCCCCTGGTTCATGCGGGCTGATCGAAGAGGTTGGGTTGCGTGGCTAAGACTTTGACGCGGAGGCCGTTTTGCTTCCCGTGCATGACATGCACGGCTTCGAGTTCCCCACGCTTGACACGCTGCAACACGGTTTGACGGGAGACGCCGAGCGCGCGCATGGCCTCGCGCATGGGCAGAAAGCCGTCGCCCGCTTCGCCGTTGAAGCGAGCCTTGAGGTCATCAGTCAGACGAATGCGCCAGGGGGCGCCAGGCGTAAGTTGCTCGCCGGCGATGACGCCATCGTTGAGCAGACGATGGATCGTCGACGGAGCGACGCCGAGGGCGGCAGCGGCTTGTCGGATGGTGACGATATCGCCGTCGGCTTGAGGTTTTTCGTCGCAGCTCGGGATATGCCAGTGCCGACGCAAATTGCCGACGCGATTGCGGTCGAAGCGGTGACCGTACGCGGTCCTGCGTCCTTGTTTGTTGAGGACGCCGGCAATCACAGCATCAGGATAATGCGTCGCCAGTCGGCGCAGCAGCGCGATCGTGTCCTCGTCGGTGCGGATTGTGGCCGGACGCGATCGTGGCAGCTGCAGGTCGATCTCGGTCAGCGCGCCGCCCTTCCAGCGTACCGCGAGGCGGGCGGCAAATGCGTCGCGCTCGACTTTGATGATGACCTCGTCGACGAGTGTTCGCAGCAACTCCTTTCTGTCCCGCGGCGTCGTCGTGCTTGCGCACCAGACAGATACGAGATCGGGCCCGAGCGCGAGGAGACGGTCGCGCTCATGTTGGTTTATCACAGTAGGGCGTTCAGCCTCACGACGGGCGAGAGCGGCTTTGGCGGCTTCCAGCGTCTTCAGGCATTCTTCCCACTCGCGTTCGAGCCCGCGCGCTACGAGACGGTTGTCAGGGTCGACGGCTCGATAACGGCGCTCTGCGCGTAAGGCTTCGTAGCTCGCGCGGTCCAAGGCCAATCGCCACTGCTTGAGGGTTGCCTCGCGGTCGGCATCGAGCCGTTCGGCGGCAGCGAGCGCCGCGGTCAGCTTTGCTGGCTCCAAGGCAGCAAGGAACGCCTGGGCGATGGCGTTGTCGACCTGAACGGCGCCGATATTGAGGCAGTAGACGCCACGGTTCTCGACCAGCACTTTTCCGGCGCAATGATAGCCTGGCGAAGAACTGCGCCCCTGATAATGGGTGTGCAGGCGGCGGCCGCAATGGCCGCAACTCGCCAAGCCTTGCAGAAGCGCGCTGCCTTCTCTCACGGCGCCACCGCTCGCGTGAGGCTGCGGCCGAGTATTCTGCGCCAGACGTTGCTGATTGCCTTCATAAGTCGGCCAGTCGATGAAGCCGGAATGATGCTCGGGGATCAGCACCTGCCACTGGGCTCGCGGCAACTGGCGAATGCGTTTCCTGCGCGCGCCGGAGGCGTCGAGAATCGTCTCCTGGCGCGTTCTGCCGTAGACGTACGCGCCAGCATAGACAGGATTGGTCAAGACGTGGTGAATGGCGGTGTAGCTCGCCTCTAGCCAGCGGATCTCGCTGTGAGCCTGCATTTGCAGGGGAAACTTGAGTCCCTCGGATCGAAACCACAGCCAAACGCGGCGCGCCGACCCCGTCTCGGCAAAGCGCGCAAAGACGCTGCGAATGGCGGCGACGACAGCTTCGTCGGGATGAAAGCGGACCTCCCCGTCCGCCTCGCCCCAAACGAAGCCGACTGGCAGACCGCGTCGCAGTTCGCCGCGCGCGGCCTTGTTGCGGATTCCACCGTTGAGGCGAGCCCGCAGTACATGCAACTCGGCTTCGCTCATTGTGCCTTTGAGCCCCAACAAGAGACGGTCATTGAACACGCCCGCATGATAGATGCCGTCGGCGTCGCCGATCAACGTGTCGGTAAAACCCGCCAGATCGATCAGACGATACCATTCTGCATTGTTGCGCGCGAGCCGCGACACTTCCAGACCCAGCACGAGACCGACGTGGCCAAGCGCCACTTCCGCAGTGAGGCGGGCAAAGCCCGAGCGCGCCACAGAGCCCGAACCGGAAAGCCCGAGATCCTCGTCGATCACCACGACGCGTTCATCGGGCCAACCGAGGTCACGCGCCTTGCCTGCCAGCGCGTATTGCCGCTCCGTCGATTCGCGGTTGTGCTCGACCTGGGCGGCGCTGGACTGGCGCAAATAGACGATAGCCTGACGCGCGAGATGAGCCGGGGTAATCTTGAGGCGCTCATTCATCGTTCGGCTCCTTCATCGGCCCGCCCTGGAGCATGCGCGAGATGAGCCGCGCCAGAATTTCGATTGCCGTAAGCCGCGCGACTTCGTCGATCTGTTCCCACAATGCGGGCGGTGTTGGCGGCGGATCTCGCTCGTCGAAGAGACCGAGGTTCAACTGCATCGTCGCTCTCCTTGCTCGGCGCCGACTCGGGCTGTCGGGAGCAAAGAGCGTCGACGAGATTGCGCAACCGGAGCAAATCGGCGATCCTACCGAGATCGTCGACAGTCTCATCGGCATCGCTCGGTTCGACCGGCTGCAGCCTGTAATTTGTCCAACCCGACGGAATCAGCGATCGGCTGCCGTCCGGCAGAACCGCGAGAAGGTAGTGGACGCCGCGCCGCGTGATGGTGTTGATCAGCGGTAATGTCCGCCCTTCAAGCGCGTGACCCTTGCGCGTGATCGTCACATCAATTGGAATATCGCGGTGATGGGCAGTTTGTGGCTGCTTCCTTCGACCGAGTTCATCATCAACGGCTGGAGGCCCGGATCGCCGAACGCGTGAAGGACCCACGGATCGTCTCCTTGGTTCGTCTGATGCTGAAAGCGGCGGTGATAATGCCGGACGGAACGAAGATCGCAGTCCAGGAAGGAACGCCTCAAGGCGGCCCGCTTTCGCCACTGCTATCCAATATCGTACTCACCGAGTTGGACGGCGAACTGGCGAGACGAGGTCTCCGATTCGTTCGCTACGCCGATGATTGCAATATCTTCGTGCGCAGCGAGCGTGCCGGAAAGCGCGTCATGACATCGATTCGGGGTTTTCTGGAGACGCGCATGCGGCTCCAGGTCAACGAAGAGAAGAGTGGCGTGCGCCCGCCTCACGAGGTTCATTTCCTGGGCTTCAGCTTTCGCTGCGCGCGAGGAAAGGAAGGCGACCATGTCGCCGTCTTTCCTTCGGGCAAAGCGGAGCGGCGGCTGAGGACGACAATGCGGGAAATGACGCCTCCCAATTGGGGACGATCCATCACTTCCTGCATGGAAAACATCAGCCGACACCTGAGGGGTTGGATGTCGCGCTTCCGGCTTTGCGCGCCGGAGGCGGTCCAGCGACTGGGCGTTCTCGACGCCCATGTCCGCCGCCGCGTCAGGGCGATCATTGTCCGACAGAAGAAGCGTCCGCGCTTCCTCTTCCGACACCTGAAGGCCAAGGGCGTCAGCGCAAAGGCTGCCGCCGGCTGCGCGTACTGCGGTAAGGGAGCATGGGTGAAATCCAACCGCCCCGCGATGACGAAAGCCTATTCCCCTTCGTGGTTCGAAGGACGAATGGCTTCACTCAAATCGTTGTGGAACGGACTACACCCACCGCAGGTCTCGACCCAGCTGGTGCTGGAGTTCTGACATATCAATCCAAAGAGCCGGATGCGTGGCCCGCATGTCCGGTTCTGTGAGAGGCGCGAGGGAGCAATCCTTCGCGCCTACTCGACGGCGTAGCCCGACCGGAGGTCCAACCCCTATGCGGCGCGGAAAATTTCATGCCGCCGCCGGGAGTGGCGTCGGGCTGAAGTAAGCCTCGTCCGGAGTGCGTCGGTCAAGGCTCGAGTGCGGGCGTTGGCGATTGTAGAAGTCGAGATATTGGCCGAGCGAGGCGCGCGCCTCGGCGACCGTGTCGTAGGCTT
>JAJXZC010000604.1 GCA_021780275.1 Pseudomonadota bacterium | reverse complement strand
TTGGTGCGGTCGAGATAATTGACGAAGGCGATCAGCCCGCCTTCATAAAAAAGCTCGATGGTCTTCGGCTCTTTCTTGCGCCTGTCGGTCAGAATGAGCTTGACGCCCGAGTTGAGAAAGGCGAGCTCGCGCAGGCGGTGCTCAAGCGTGGCGAGGCTGAACTCGACCATCGTGAAGGTTTCTTCCGACGGGGTGAAGGTGACTTCGGTGCCGGTTTTGTCCGGCGCGCAATCGGCAACGGCCTTGAGCGGCGCTTCGGCCTCGCCGTGACGGAAACGCATGAACCATTCCTTGCCGTCGCGCCAGATGCGCAAGTCCAGCGTCTTGGAGAGCGCGTTGACGACCGAGACGCCGACGCCGTGCAAACCGCCGGAGACTTTGTAGGAGTTCTGGTCGAACTTGCCGCCCGCGTGGAGCTGGGTCATGATGACTTCGGCGGCGGAGACGCCTTCTTCCTTGTGCAGCGCGACGGGAATGCCGCGGCCGTTGTCGCGCACCGTGACGGAGCCGTCGGCATTGAGGATCACGTCCACGCCATCGCAGTATCCGGCGAGCGCTTCGTCGATCGCGTTGTCGACGACTTCGTAGACCATGTGGTGCAGGCCGGAGCCGTCGTCGGTGTCGCCGATGTACATGCCGGGGCGCTTGCGCACCGCGTCGAGGCCTTTGAGCACTTTGATCGAATCGGCGCCATAATCTTCCACGGCGGCCTGTTTGTCGGCCTTGATCTTGGCGGCGTCGGTCATGTCTTTATCCTGTTTCATGTTCATTCGATTCTGTCTAAGGAATATAGCAGAAAAGGTTCGCCCGAACGAACAGTTTAAGCAAGTGCAATCGTATAAAATCGCGCGGCGGGAAAAGCTTTTCACACGTTTCATTTTTCATGATGTAAAAACATAATGTATCGCAATAGGAAAATAACTTTACAGATAATTGTTTATGCCTATTTTACTTATGTTTGTTATATCCATGCTTTCTTTACAGTGAATAGATTTTTCTCTTGAGCGCACGTTGACATAAATTGAATGGGTGCTACTGTTCCTCACTCACAACCATAATATTTTTAAAAAAACAGAGAGGAAACCGAGATGAAAAATCCGTTTAACAGAAGCGCTGCCCCTCAAAACAGTTGGAGCCTTGCGGACATCGAGCAAATTGCCCTGACGGTCAATGCCGCCCTGCATGATATCAAAAAAGAACCCGATGCAAGCGAGCGTATGAGAAGACTCGTTGTCCTGAGTGAAGAAATGCACAAGATCTATGACGAAGGCGCGCCGAAATCGACGGACAAGAAAAGCCTTATTGGGGGACTCACCGTGGGCTCTCTCGCCGCTGGCGCCGTCACGCTGACGGCTGTTTCCGCCGGTGCGATCTTCGTGCCGTGGATGACGTTGCCCGCGGCGGTGCTCTGGGTCGGCACGCACGTCGGCATCGGCACGGCGACAGGCGCCGGTGTCGGCGGCCTGTGGGGCAACCAGAAGGAAAGAAGACGCCTGAAGAAAAAATACGGCAGCGTTGAAGTCGCGCAGGCGCTTCACAATATCGTCACCACGGTTGACGCGGTGCTTGAAGCGGAAAAGCTCTCGGGCAGCGCGTTCAAAGACCGCCTGACCGACGCGTTCAAGGCCGAATCCGCGCAGAAAGCCGCTGAAAAACCGGTGGAAAAAGCGCCGGAGGCGACGCGCGCGCCGCGCAAGCCCGGCAATTACGACCATGTGAAGAAAGGCCCGTTCGGCCAGTAACCTTCAAGGGTTGATTGCGAATGAAGCGAAGGCCGCCCGGTTTGAAACCGGCGGCCTTTTCTTTTGCCGGAGCGGCCGCTGGTTTAAACGGTCGCCGCGGCGAGCAGGGCGGCGCAGGCGACCAGCCCGAGGCCGGACATGATATCCGCTTCCTCCTTATGCCCCGTCAGCTTGTAGAAGATGGCGATGAACACCGGCGCGGTGTACAGAAGCGCCGAGAGATAGGCCGGATTGGGCACGAAGGCCATGGCGGTGTTTTTGAAAATCATCGCGCCGATCCATCCGAAGACGAGCATTGCCGCCGCGCGCGCCATTTTGCGCGGCCGGCGTTCTCCGGTTTCGGCGCGCGGGCGTTTGCCTTTCAACAGGATGTAGCCGCCGGTCAGTATGACGACCGTCGCCGATTGCATATACATGTAGCCGAACACCGCGCCGGCGAGCGGGCCGTGGCCCATCGCGTATTTGTTGAGCACCGTCGCCGCCGTGTAGGCGAACAGCGCGGGGAGCATTTCAAGGAAAGCGCGGCGGCTGATGGCGCATTTCCTGAGGCGGGAGGAGAAAAATCCGCAACCGCCCAAAGCCAGCAGGACAAGGCCCGTATGCAGGGGATGCCGCGCGTATTGGCCGAACAGCGCGGGATTGAAGGCGAACCACAGCAGAAACGTCATGAAAATGACCAGCGGCTGCGTGCGCGAGACGACCCCGCCGCCGTAGCGCGCGGCGACGTTGAAGGTGCGGATGTCGCCGAAGGCGGCGCAAAAGGCCGTGGCGACGACGGCGGCGTAAAAGAGCGGGCTCTGCGGCATGCGGACGAAGGCGGCGCAGGGCGTCAGCGCCAGCACGGTGAAAAGGCGCGACCAGAAGACGAGCGCGTGGCCGGGTTGCCGCATGTACTGATTGACGAGATAAATGCCCGCTGAAAATATTGCCGACACGAGCGTGAAGGCCACCCATCCGGCACCGTGCATGAAAAGCGCGAAACCGCTCATGTGGCGAAGGCGCGCAGGACGTCGCGTCCGTGGATGCGGCCCTGCGCGACGCTGAAGAAGCGCGCCTCGTCTTTCAGGCTTGCGAAAACAGCTTCGTCCGTGCCGGTCAGCCAGACTTGTCCCTGCAACGCGCGCAACAGGGAGAAGAGCTGCTCGCGCCGCGCGGCGTCGAGGTGCGCGGCGACTTCGTCGAGCAGAATGATCGGCACGAAGCCTTTCTCCGCGCGCATCATCAGCGCGTGGGCGAGAATGACAGAGACCAGCAGGGCCTTTTGCTCGCCGGTGGAGGATTGCGCCGCAGGCATGTCTTTCGCTTTGTTGAAGACGGCAAGGTCGGCGCGATGGATGCCCGTATGCGTGCGTCCGCTTGCGCGGTCTTCGCCGCGCGCAGCGGCGAGCCTGTTTTTGAGGTCGTCCTCGATGTCGACCGCGGGACGCCTGCCGATTTCGTTTTCCGCCCAGCCGTCGAGAGACAAGAGCGGCTCGGGAAACAGCGGCGCTTTCGCGCCCAGATGGTCGGCGTGGTTTTGCAGGCGTTCGACGAGCGCCTGCCGCGCCGCGGCGATGGCGACGCCGTCCGCCGACATTTGCCGCTCCAGCGCCGACAGCCACGTGGGATCGGCGGGACGGTCGCCTTGCAGAATTTTCATCCGCTCGCGCATGGCCTTCTCGTAGCGGTTGAGGCTGGCGCTGTGTTCCGGCGTGGCGGCGGCGACGAGCCGGTCGAGAAATTTACGCCGCGCGCTTGCGCCTTCAAGGAACAACCGGTCCATTTGCGGCGTCAGCCACACGGCGGCGACGAGTGAAGAAAGAGCGCTCTGGCTTTTGACGGTCTCGCCGTCGATGCGGACGCGGCGGCGGCCGGTTTCATTGTCAAGGCCGGTGCCGATCCGCGCGATCTCGCCGGTCGCGGTTTCGATTTCCGCCGCAACCGCCCAGCTTTCCTGCGCCCCGGCATGGCGGTTTTTCATCTCGGGGATGTCGGCATTGCGCAGGCCTTTGCCCGGCACCAGCAGGCTGATGGCTTCGAGGATATTGGTTTTGCCCGCGCCGTTCGCGCCGGTCAGCACGATGATATTGCCGTCCGCACCGTCCGTCAGGTCGAGTCGCGCCGCCTCGTAGCTGCGGAACTGGCTGATATTTATTTTACGCAAGGACAGGGACACGACGCTTCCGGCAATTTCAGGTTATTATATTGATTTATAAGCTAAAAATATTTGAAAAACAAAGTATTAATACATGCATTATATTTACAGAACTTATTGACATTAAACATAAACTATAATATAAAGCTAATATGTATTCGTAAATTTCAAGACTGATTCCGGTCTGTCCTGTTTTGAAAGGGTTGAACTCATGAGTGAAAGCGATAACAACAAACAGAGCGCCGTCATCCGGGTCTTTATGGAGGCCGCGCTTGCCGATCCGAACAAAAAAGAAGTGCAGATGAGGGTTGTGAATGGCGTCATGGAGGGTATGGCGTTCGGAATGGGTCTTTACGTTGAAAATAAAATCGTCCAAGTACATGAATATTTGAATGCCATGACGGATATCGGCATGAATAGAAACGATGCGTTCAATGAGATGCTCGCGTCCGGCGCAATCGGTTTAACCTCTGCCATGCAGTTGCGAATCAACCCGAAATATATTGACCTTCAGCCTCAGGATATCGTCGATATGCAAGGCTATAAAGACATACACGCGGCGGCGAAAGAGGCCGACGTCGCGGTGCGGGTATCAGGGCTGACCAAAGAGGAAAAAGTCATGCCCCAAATCGTGCTGGACATCACCAAAACTTATGAGGAAGGCCGTGAAGCCAGCACTTACGGCTATCCGGACAAACCACCGTTGCTGACTTACGAAGCGCCGTATGAAAGCCGGGCGGTTCCGTTCAGGATTCCCGCGGTGCGGCAAGGGCCCAAGCCTCCCAGGACCTTCAAAACGGGCTAGGTTTCGCGCGCGCTTGCCTTTTTGCGCGTAAGGACGTATACAAGGTCTCCCTTTCGACAAACTTTCACGCAGGAGACCACAATGGTTACGCAACGCACTTTTTCCATCCTCAAGCCCGACGCCACCCGTCGCAACCTCACCGGCAAGATCAACGCCAAGTTCGAGGAAAACGGCCTGCGCATCGTCGCGCAAAAACGCATCCGCATGACAAAGGAACAGGCGGAACAGTTCTACGCCGTTCACAAGCAACGCCCGTTTTATCAGGACCTCGTCAAGTTCATGATCTCCGGCCCCGTGGTGGTGCAGGTGCTGGAAGGCGATGACGCCGTCGCCGCCAACCGCAAGATCATGGGCGCGACCAACCCCGCCAACGCCGAGCCCGGCACGATCCGCAAGGAATTCGCGGAATCGATGGAAGCGAACTCGGTGCACGGTTCCGACAGTCTGGAGAACGCGAAAACGGAAATCGCTTTCTTCTTCAAGGATGACGAAATCGTCGGCTAAGCGGATTTTTCCCATTG
>JAJXZC010000271.1 GCA_021780275.1 Pseudomonadota bacterium | reverse complement strand
GGCATACGCTGAACATGGCGCTGGGGGTGATGCTCGGCATTATCATTCTCATGGCCGCGACGAGCTACGCGCGGTTTTCTCTCGTGTACTGGACGGCGGAAAAACTGGTCGCCGATCTCAGAAAACGCATTTACGCGCACATCCTGCAGCTTGACCCGGCCTATTTCGAGACGCACAAGACGGGCGAGCAGGTTTCGCGCATCAACACCGACACGACGGTTTTGAAGATGGTGGCGACGACGAACCTGCCGATGGGCACGCGCCATATTCTCACGATTATCGGCGGCATCATCATGATGCTGGTGGTCAGCCCGCTGATGACGGGCACGGTTTTGCTGGCGGTGCCGGTGGTCGTCGCGCCGATCATCCTGCTCGGACGCAAGGTGCGCACGCGCTCCAAGGACACGCAAACCCGCATCGGCGACATCGGCTCCTACGCGCACGAGACCATTCAGGGCATCCAGACGATCCAGACCTTCAGCTACGAGGCGAAGGCCGCCGAAACGTTCGACGGCATGTCCGACAGCATCTTCTTCTCCGCGTTGCAATATATAAAGGTGCGCGCGGTGCTGACGGCTTTCGTGATCTTCATCGTGTTCAGCGCCATCGGCATCCTTTTGTGGATGGGCGGCCACCGCGTGCTCTCCGGCACGATCTCGGCGGGCGATTTGTCGGCGTTCCTCTTTTACGCCGTGACCGTGGCGGGCGCCGTCGGCGCGATGAGCGAGGCGGCGAGCGCTTTCAGTCAGGCGATGGGCGCGGCAGACCGCATCGTCGGCCTGCTCCGCCGCAAACCGGCGCTGAAAGGCAGCTTCGCCTCCAAGCCCGCGCCGCGCCACGTCGAGGGCGCGATCAGCTTCGGGCATGTGACGCATGTCTATCCTTCGCGTCCCGACCATGTGGCGCTGAACGACGTCTCGTTCGACATCAAGGCGGGCGAAGTCGTCGCGCTGGTGGGGCCGAGCGGCGCGGGCAAATCGTCCATCTTCCAGCTGTTGCAGCGCTTCTATGACCCCAGGGAGGGCAGAATCACCATTGACGGCTTCAACATCGCCGATTGCAAGCCGTCCGACATCCGGCGCTACATGGGCGTGGTGTCGCAGGATCCGGCGATTTTCTCCGGCACGATCGCCGACAACATCCGCCTCGGCAACCCCGATGCGACCGACGACGAGATCCGTGCCGCGGCGGAACTCGCGCAGGCGCACGCGTTTATTTCCGCCCTGCCGGACGGTTACGAAACGCTGGTCGGCGAGCGCGGCAGCCTTTTGTCCGGCGGGCAGAAACAAAGAATCGCGATTGCCCGCGCGCTCTTGAAAGATCCGCGCGTGCTGCTCCTTGACGAGGCGACCTCCGCGCTCGATAGTGGAAATGAGCAGGCGGTGATGCTGGCCTTGAAAAACCTGATGAAGGGCCGCACCACCATCGCCATCGCCCACCACTTCTCGACGGTGCAAAATGCCGACAAGATCATCGTCCTCGACGAAGGCCGCAAGATCGCCGAAGGCACGCACGACACGCTCTACGGCAAGAACAGTCTTTATACGCACCTGGCCGGTCTGCAAATGGCGGAAGAAAAAGCGGCGGGGTAACGATCGTTGCCATGCCGGACTTGTTCCGGCATCCGCGCGCGTGTTGCGCGTAAAAGCATGGCGGACGCCGCAAAAAATGCGGCGTGGCGGAGTGCGGCAAGCGGTTGTGATGGTTTTGATGTTCTCCCCGAAAGCGGGAAGAGTCATGCGACCTCACCGAAGAGGTCGTATTCGTCGGCGCCGGTGATTTTCACGTTGACGATATCGCCCTGCTTCAGGCCTTTGCCGGTCACGTAGACGCAGCCGTCGATTTCCGGCGCGTCGCCTTGCGTGCGTCCGGTGTAGCCTTCCGCTCCCATCTCGTCGATGATCACCGGCAGGGTTTTGCCGATTTTCTCTTTGAGCTTCGCGGCGGAGATTTCCTGTTGCAACGTCATGAAGCGGTGGAAGCGTTCTTCTTTTATTTCTTCCGGCACGGCGCCCGCGATCTCGTTGGCTTTCGCGCCTTTGACCGCTTCATATTTGAAGCAGCCCGCGCGGTCGATCTGCGCCTCCTGCATCCAGTCGAGCAGGAATTGAAAATCCTCCTCCGTCTCGCCGGGGAAACCGACGATGAAGGTCGAGCGGATGGTGAGATCGGGGCAGACTTTGCGCCACGCCTTGATGCGCTCCAGCGTTTTTTCCTGATTGCCGGCGCGTTCCGCGCCTAATATCGATTTAGGCGCGGGCTTGCCCGCGCCGGGTCTTTTCATCGCCTTCAGAACAGACGGCGACGCGTGCTGGAACGGAATATCGATGTAAGGCAAAACTTTGCCTTGGTTCATCAATTCGAACACTTCATCGACGTGCGGATAAGGGTAAACGTAGTGGAGGCGCACCCATGCGCCCAACTCTCCGAGTTCGCGGCAAAGGTCGATGAATTTGGTGCGCACCGTGCGGTTTTTCCAAGGGTAGGGCTGGTACTTCGTATCGACGCCGTAGGCCGACGTGTCCTGCGAGATGACCAGCAGTTCCTTCACGCCGCCTTTGACCAGCCGTTCCGCTTCGGCCAGCACCTGAATGACGGGGCGCGAGACGAGATCGCCGCGCAAGCTCGGAATGATGCAAAAGGAGCAGCGGTTGTTGCAGCCCTCGGAAATTTTCAGGTAAGCGTAGTGGCGCGGCGTGAGTTTTATGCCGATGCCGTCCTCTTTTTGTTGCGGCATGAGGTTGATGAATTTGTTTTGCGACGGCGGCACGGCGGCATGCACCGCTTCGACCACCGCTTCATATTGGTGCGGACCCGTGACCGATAAAACTTTCGGGTGGATTTTGGTGATGTCTTCCGGCTTCGCGCCCATGCAGCCGGTCACAATCACTTTGCCGTTTTCATTGAGCGCTTCGCCGATGGCGTTGAGAGATTCTTCTTTCGCGCTGTCGAGAAAGCCGCAGGTGTTGACGATGACGACGTCCGCTCCGTCGTAATCGGGCGAGAATTTGTAGCCCTCGGCGCGGAGCTGCGTCAGGATGCGCTCTGAATCGACCAGCGCCTTCGGGCAGCCGAGGCTGACCAGACCGACGGTGGGGGCGGTGGCGGCGCCGGTGGCGGATTGAGGTTTCGATGTGTCTTTTTTCTTTGCTGTCATGGCGGAGGTTTTATAATCCGGCATTTCATTTATGTAAAGATTTTTGTTGTGAAGGCGGGCGAAAACTGCTAAAAACCTGTCCGCATCTGCCTGCAAACAGCCCGTATTTGACCGTATATGACCCGCATCCATCCGCAAACCGACTGCATTGATCCGCATTTGTCCGCTCATGACGTCCGCGGGCCGCTCGAAGCGGTTGCCGAACAGTACGCCGTTGCCGTCACGGATGACGTTATGGCAACAATCAATCCCACCGATCCGTACGACCCGGTGGCGCGGCAATATATACCGTCGGTCGAGGAGTTGAACACCACCCCGCGCGAGCTGGAAGATCCGATCGGCGATGACGCACACAGTCCGGAAGTTCTTAATTCGGCAGGCGCGAAGCGTCTGCGGGGCATCGTCCACCGTTATCCCGACCGCGTGCTTCTGAAGCCGGTGCACGTCTGCGCGGTCTATTGCCGGTTTTGTTTCCGGCGCGAGATGGTCGGGCCGGGTAAGAGTGAAGCTTTGAGCGCCGAAGAGCTGGAAGCCGCGCTTGATTATATCCGCGCCGCGCCCAAAGTGTGGGAGGTGATCGTGACCGGCGGCGATCCGTTCGTTTTGTCGCCGCGGCGGATCAAGAATCTCATGGACGCGCTGAACGCGATCGGCCATGTGAAGGTCGTGCGCTTTCACACCCGCGTGCCGGTCGCCGACCCGTCGCGCGTGACGGATGAACTGGTGGCGGCGCTGGCGAGCGAAAAAGCGGTCTATGTCGTGTTGCACTGCAATCATGAAAACGAACTCACCGACAAGGTGGGCACGGCAACACAAAAATTTTTGCGTGCGGGCATTCCGCTCCTGTCGCAGTCGGTTTTGCTGAAGGGCGTGAACGACAGCGCGGCGGCGCTGGAGAATCTGTTCCGCAGGCTGGTCGAGATGCGCATCAAGCCCTATTACCTCCATCACCCCGACATGGCGCGCGGCACAAGCCACTTCCGCCTGCCCGTGTCGATCGGGCGCGGTTTGATGAAAAAACTTCTCGGGCGATTGTCGGGCATCGCGCTGCCGCGCTACGTGCTCGATATTCCGGGCGGCTTCGGCAAGGTTCCGCTGGAAGAGGAATACTACGACGGCGAAACCGTGACCGACTGGCAGGGCGCCGCGCATAATTATCCGGATGAATAGCGCTCACCGCCACCCCTGCAAGCGGCAATAGAGCGTCAGCCCCTTCATGAGGTTTTCGCGCGTCGCGCCGTTGCGGATGCGCCGGTCGCAGTCGATCATCTTGCAGGAAAAGCCGTAGCAGAGCACGTCGACGATCATCGCGTGGCTGATTTTTTCCCGCGCGCATTCCCGTGCCCAGAGCGTGTAGGCGTTGATCATGCGGGCGTGCGCTTCGGAGACGTTTTCGGCGCCCCTGCACCCGGGGATGCGCTGCCAGTTGCTCTGCGCGTAGCCGAGCCCCTTGCCCAGCATCTCGAAGGCGCTGGCGATCTGGCAGGCGGCGTCCTGCTGGCTGGAGGTCATCGCGTCCCACAGGCGCGCGTCGACGATGCGCCGCCGCGTTTCACGCGGCTGTATATTATCTCGCGTTTCACGCGGGTGTATATTATCTCACGTTTCACGCGGCTGTATATTGTCCTGCGTTCCGCGCCGCGCCCCATGCGGATGCGCGCTGCGCGTGGGCGCGTGCTTTTCCTGCAAATCGAAAGGCGTCGGGCGGGCGCCGATCGGATGCGCATTGTCTTGTGGCGCGGCCCTGTCTCTTTTCGCCTCTTTTTGCGTCCACTGCGGCTTCCAGTCCGCCCAGGGGTCTATGGATTTATATTCCGTGGGCGGTTTATTCAGATGGCGCTTTTCTTTGGCGAGGATCATGCGGCAAGTCTCCGGGGGATGAGGTTATGGGGGGCGGTCACATGAGAACGGCTTGGGGCTTATCGGATTTCCCCCGCCGTCTGTTCATTTCCTTTTGCAGACGGTCGCGCCGCGTCGCATCCGTTTCCGGCGCGGCGGCGTTTTCTTTTTGCGCGCGGTGCGCATCTATTCGGTTTTGCGCGCGGTGCGCG
>JAJXZC010000640.1 GCA_021780275.1 Pseudomonadota bacterium | reverse complement strand
TCCACCATCTGCAGGTAGCGCGGTTCGAAGATGTTGAGCGGCAGCTGGCTGCGCGGCAGGAGAAGGACACCTTCCAGCGGGAAGACCGGAATGGTGGCGGGAAGGTCCGCGACGCCGATATAGCGATCCGTCGATCCCATGGTTGAATTACTTTCTATCTATCTTGCTGTTCAGCTGAACATGATCGACGAAAGGCGACGACGACCTGACAGCGTGACTTCATCCTTCGGGCCATAGGCGTCGAAGAATTCGAGAAGCTGCTTGCGCGCGGCTTCGTCGTTCCACTTGCGATCATACTCAAAGCTGATGAGCAGCTGATCGACGGCGCCTTCCTTGTCGCCCTTGGCGTTGAGCGCCAGTGCGAGATCGAAGCGGGCCTGATGGTCCTTGGGGTTCTTTTCGATGCGTTCGAGAAGTTCCGATGTGTCGCCCAATGCTTCCGACTTTTCGGCAAGCGAGAGGGCGGCTTCGGCGGCCTTGATCTCGGCATTGTTCTTCGCGTCCGGGCGCACGAGGCCGAGTGTCTGGCGGGCGCGGTCGAGATCGCCACTCTGGATATAGCAAAGCGTGAGGCCTGCGACGGCGGAAGGGTTGCCCGGCTCGTGCTGGATGGCGGCGCCGAAGGCCTGAGCCGCGCGGCCGAGATCGCCGGCTTCGAGCGAGGCATGACAGATGCCGATCATTTCTTCCGCGGGGGTCGGGCCGACATCGCCGACGAGGCGGGTGATGAAGTCGCGGACCTGACTTTCGGGCAGAGCGCCCATGAAGCCATCGACCGGTTTGCCGCCCTTGAAGGCGAAGACGGCGGGGATCGACTGGACGCGGAGCTGTTGGGCGACCTGCGGGTGCTCGTCGATGTTCATCTTGACGAGGCGGACCGCACCGCGGGCGGCGAGCACGACCTTTTCGAGGATCGGCGTCAGCTGCTTGCAGGGGCCGCACCAAGGAGCCCAGAAATCGACGATGACGGGGACTTCCATCGAGGCGTCTATCACGTCGGCGGCGAAGGTTTGGGTGGTGGTGTCGAAAATGACTTCGGCGGGCGAAACCCCGCCTGCGCCCATGCCGCCTGAATTCTCTCCGATGATCTCGCTCATAGCCTCACGCCTTGCCTTGTCGTCTCTTCTCAATGTGGGAAGACGATCCAGTGGAAACAA
The DNA here is from genome assembly GCA_021780275.1 of Pseudomonadota bacterium. The sequence continues at coordinate 4,096 of JAJXZC010000640.1, read as the reverse complement.
TGGTTTAACGGCAGAACGCAAGCCTCTGCAAGGGGTTTGGGGAGGATTGCTATTCGCTTCCGGCGGCCTCCACAAGGTCCAGGATGAGCGGCTCATGGCCGGTTTCGCGCATCAGGGCCATGAGGCCGTCGCGGGAAATGGCCGTGGTGGAGCGATTGTCGAGCGGGTGGTAGTGGAGCCGTTCGTGCTCCAGCATGGGGGCGTCGAGAACGGCAGTAACGCGGGCCGGCTGGTCGTTGATGAGCGCAAAGGGCGTGACGGAGCCCGGGCGGACGCCGAGGACCTCCCAGAGAAGGTCGGGATTGGCGAAGGAGAGGCGAGCGGCGCCCAAGGGTTTCCCGAGTTGATTGAGCTTCAGGCTCCGGCTTTCGAGCGTCACCACCAGAAAAAGGGCGCCTTTCTTGTCTTTCAGGAAGAGATTCTTGCAATGACCGCCCTCAGTCCAGGGCGGACCCCAGAGGGCGCGGGCGGCTTGCGCCTCTTCCACGGTGTGGAGCGGTTCATGATCGCGGGTTTCCTCGGCGATATCGTGGTCTGCGAGCCACTGAAGACAGTCATCTCGGGTCGTGAAGCGTTGATTTTGCATGGGTTTGGCGGCGGGAGGTCTCAAATTTCGGGTTCGAGCAAGCCTATGACGGTCTCTTTCGTAGAAACAGGTTTTTTCCTGCCGTTTCTTTGCATGAGCCCCCTTGCAAAGGGCTCATCTATAGGTCATAAAACGCGCCTTCGGATGCGGGTGTAGCTCAGGGGTAGAGCACAACCTTGCCAAGGTTGGGGTCGAGGGTTCGAATCCCTTCGCCCGCTCCAAATTTCCAGAAAATTGGCACGAAACCGGCCCGCTTGCGGGCCGTTTTTCGTATTGGCTTTCTTCAACCGAGCCGGACGATGGCGCGGCGGAAGCGCAGGAGCGAGACCAGGAAATAGATGGCGCCGATGCCGGTCAGGATCGCCATATAGGGCCAGACGATGCTGATGCCTGCCGAGCGGAAGAGGATCGCTTGCGCCAGATTCACGAAATGGGGCGCGGGCGTCAGGTTCATCAGGAACTGCAGCCATGCTGGCATGGTTTCGAGCGGGGTGGTGCCGCCCGACAGAAGTTCGAAGATGATGAGGGTCGGCATGGCGAGCAGGCCGAACTGCGGCATGGAGTTTGAGAAGGTCGCAAGCAGGATGCCGAGCGCCGTCACCGAGAATTCGTAAAGAATAGCCGCGCTCATGAAAAGCAGCAGCGAGCCGCCAAGGGGCACGCCCAGAAACAGGTGAACGACGAAGATCAGGGAGAAGAGAACGGCCGTCAGAATGACGAGGCCGTTGGCCCAGATCTTGGCCATCATGATCTCGAAGGGCGTTACCGGCATCACAAGAAGATGTTCGACAGTGCCGCGTTCGCGCTCGCGGATGAAGGCCGCGCCCGTCAGGATGATCGAGAGGATCGTGATGTTGTTGACGACCTGCATGATCGCCATGAACCAGTAAGATGTGCCATTGGGGTTGAAGCGGGTGCGCGTGACGACGTTGATGGGAAGCTCCACCGATGTCGCATGGCCGAGCAGATAGTGTTCCACCTCATTCGTGATGATCGATTGAAGATAGATCGCGCCATTGCCTGCCTGGGCGATGGCGGTCGCATCGACGTTGAGCTGAATGGTGGGTTCGCGTCCCGCCAGCACGTCCTTTTCGAAGGACGGTGGAATGTCGATCACGAAGACGTAGTGGCCCGCGTTCATTTCGCGGTCGATGTCTTCCGGGGCGATCTCGACGACCGATTTGAAATAGGGTTCGAGAATGGCATCGGCGATGGAGCGCGAGAGAGCCGTGTGGTCTTCGTCGGCGATGGCGACGGAATCGTTTTCGACATCGAAGCTCATGCCCTTGGAGACGGCATAGACCGCATAGGTGAAGGAATAGACGATCAGAAAAAGCAGGACGGGGTCGGTGCGCAGGCTGCGCAGTTCCTTGATGCCGAGGGAGATGATGTTCTTCAGCTGTTGCGGCATGTCATTTCTCCTGCTTTCCGAGCACGATGGCGGCAAGCAGCGTGAAGAGCATGAAGAAGAAAATCAGCATCAGCAGATTGGGCCAGAGGTCGGCGAGCCCGAGACCCTTGGTGAAGACGCCGATGCTGATGGGCTGAAACCAGGACGAAGGAAAGGCAAGGCCGAGCCAGCGTGCGCCTGTGCCAAGTGATGAGACGGGCACGAGGAGGCCCGAGAAATTGACTGCAGGCAGGATCGACAGAATGACGGTGGCGAAAAGGGCAGCGATCTGTGTTCGCGTGAAGGAGGAGACGAGCAGGCCGAAGCTCGTCGTCGCCAGCACATAGAAAGCGCCGCCGAAGAGGAGGGTGAGGAAAGAACCCTTGATCGAAAGGCCGAAGACGACGATCGCCAGTGCCATCAGGCTCAGGAAGCTGACGAAGGCGGTGGCGACATAGGGCGTCTGCTTGCCAAGCAGAAATTCGAGCTTGGTGACGGGGGTGGAGCGGAAATTGGCGATCGATCCCGTCTCCGTTTCGCGCACCACGCCGACCGCCGTCATCATGGCGGGGATTAGTACGAGCATCAGCATGATGACGCCGGGCACGATGGCATAGACGCTCTTGAACGCCTGGTTGTAGCGAAAGCGCACTTCGATATCGACAGGACTGAGTGCCGGTGTCTTGCCGGTCTTTCGTCTTGCCTCATCAAGCAGATAGGCCTGGGCAATGCCGCTGACATAGCCGCGTGCGGTGTCCGCGCGAAAGGGCATGGCCCCGTCGAGCCAGACGGCGACTTCCGGCTTGCGGCCAAGCAGAAGATCGCGACCGAAGTTCGGCGGTATCTCTATTGCGACTTTGAGTTCGCCGTCCTTTAGGCGTTTGTCGAGTTCCTGTTCGGAGGTAATCGGCGCTTGCTGCTCGAAATAGCGCGAACCGCCGAAGGCTTCGAGCAGGTCGCGGCTTTCGCGCGACTGGTCCTGATCGTAGACGGCATAGGGAATATTCTCGACATCGAAGGAAATACCGTAGCCGAAGGCGATCATCAGAATGAGAGGTCCGGCGAGCGCAAAGGCGAGGCGGATCGGGTCGCGGAGAAGTTCCATCGTCTCGCGTCGTGCATAAGCCCAGTAGCGCAGCGGATCATAGCGGTGGCGTCTCTCGAAGGTTGTCGCCTCTTCCTGCGGGATGGGGGGTGCGTCTGCGCCGCTCGCTGAATGTTCCGTCTCGCCGAGTTCCTCCTTCAGATAGGAGATGAAAGCGTCTTCGAGATTGTCCTTGTGCCTTGTTGCGGCGAGTTCGGCGGGCGTGCCGACGGCCAGCACGCGGCCTGCATGCATGAGCGAAACGCGGTCGCAACGTTCGGCCTCGTTCATGAAATGCGTCGAGAGAAAGATCGTGACACCGTCGCGCCGCGAGAGCTCGATGAGGTAACGCCAGAAGATGTCGCGCGCGATGGGGTCGACGCCGGAGGTTGGCTCGTCGAGGATCAGCACTTCGGGCTTGTGCAAGACCGCGACGGCAAGTTGCAGGCGCTGCTTGATGCCAAGCGGCAGATCGTCGGGGCGTTCGTTGGCTATTCTGTCGAGTTCGAAATGTTCGGCTACTTCGGCGATGCGCGCTGTGGCGCTTTCAGGCGGCAGCTTGAAGAGCCTCGCATGAAGTTCGAGGTTCTGCTGCACGGTCAGTTCGGCATAGAGCGAGAAGGATTGCGACATGTAGCCGACGCGGCGGCGCGTTTCCATGTCGCGTGCGTTGAGCGGCTGGCCAAAGAGCAGCGCCTCACCTTCGCTGGCGGGCAGGAGGCCCGTCATCATCTTCATGGTCGTGGTCTTGCCGCAACCATTGGAGCCGATGAAGCCGAAGATCTCGCCACGCTCGACCGAGAAGCTTGCGTGATCGACGGCAGTGAAGTCGCCGAAGCGCCGTGTCAGGCCGCGCGCTTCGATGGCGGCGACGTCACCGTCGGCGTGCCGAGGCGGAACGACGATGGGCTCGCTCTTGGTGCGAAGGTCTTCGGGGAGCAGGCTGATGAAGGCCTGCTCGAGCGTCGGCTTGCCGGTCTGCGTTTTGAATTCGTCGGGCGAGCCCGTGCCGATGATGCGGCCTGCGTTGATCGCG
>JAJXZC010000353.1 GCA_021780275.1 Pseudomonadota bacterium | reverse complement strand
GAACTGGAAACTAGCCTGCCTCGGCCATGGCGGCAACATGAGCTCGTCAGCGGAGCCTGCGGATCATGTCGCGATAGGCGAAGTAGGAAGATTTGGGCGTACGCCTGAGCGTCTCGAAGTTGACATAGGCGAGGCCAAAGCGATTGCCGAAGCCGGCGCCCCATTCGAAATTGTCGAGCAGCGACCAGACGAAATAGCCGCGAACATCGGCGCCATGTTTGACCGCCTCGCCCAGGGCATGGATATAGGCGCGGAGATAATTGACCCGGCGCTCGTCGACAATCTCGCCTGCGGCGTTGGGCGCGTCGGGATCGCCGCAGCCGTTTTCCGTGACATAGACGGGCAGGCCATAGCGCGTCCATGTGTCCATCAGCGTTTCGCGGAAGGCGTCCGGGTGGATGGGCCAGCGGAAGCCCGGATGGTCGTCATGGTCAGGCGACTTGCCCCAGGCGAACCCGAGTTCGGAATTGGGCTCTGCGCGCGCATAGATCGGCGAATAATGGTTGAGGCCGATCCAGTCGATGGGACGGCAGATCCGCGCCATGTCACCCGCTTGCACATATGGCTCGATGTCGTCGGCGGCGAGCGGCGGATAGGCGGCGAGGCATTGGGGATCGGTAAAGATAAGGTTCCAATGCGTGTCGAGAAGCGCTGTGGCGTGGATGTTCTCCGGCGTTTCGCTTTCGGAATAGACGGGCTGGCGATTATGCACGATGCCGATCGAGGCGTCGGGCACGAGATCGCGGATCACATCGACCGCGTTTCCATGCGCGAGGTTGAGATGGTGGACGGCCTTGAGATAGGAGGTGCGGTCGGAAACACCGGGCGCGTTCCAGCTCATGGCGTAGCCGAACAGGATTGCGACGCAGGGTTCATTGAAGGTGGCGAACCGCTTCACGCGGTCGCCATAGCGCCGGGAGAGCAGAGCCGCGTAATCGGCGAACCAACCGGCAATGTCGCGGTTTGTCCATCCGCCGAGGTCGCCGAGCGATTGCGGCAGATCCCAGTGATAGAGGCAGAGCCATGGCTCGATGCCTGCTTCGAGTACGCCGTCGATCACGCGGTCGTAGAAATCGAGCCCCTTTTCATTGACGGCGCCGCGCCCGCGCGGCAATACGCGCGGCCATGCGACGGAGAAGCGATAGGCGTCGATGCCGAGGCCCTTCATCAGGGCGATGTCTTCCGTATAGCGATGATAATGGTCGCAGGCGACATCGGCGGTATCGCCATGCTCGATACGGTCCTTCTGCCGCGCATAGGTGTCCCAGATGCTGAGACCCCGGCCATCCTCCTTTGTCGCACCTTCGATCTGGTAGCTGGAGGTGGAGACGCCCCAGACAAAATCCTTGCGCAGGACGCCGGGCTGGAGATCGACATTCACTGTCTTGGCGTCGATGACGATGGGCTTCTTCATGCTGCTTCCGGGAGTGTCAGAGGATTTTTTCGTCTTCGACGACGACGAGCGAGGGCGCATGCTTGACGGGCGGCCCACCGAAAAGAAACCGGCCGTCCGGCGCGCGCTGAAGGCTCAGCTTGCGGGTGAAGAAATGGTCGTGGTCGGTATTGAAGCTGATGCCGATGATCGTGATCTTCGGAAATTCGCAGATCACGGCATCCAGCAGCTTCGCCTCCGCCGCGGCATCGAAGGCATCGGTCGCTTCCTCCATGAAGACCCAGCTCGGCTTATGGAGGAAAAGGCGCGCGAAGCCGATACGCTGCTGGCCCCGGAAGGTGAGAATGCGTTCCCAGGCGGAGACTTCGTCAAGACGGTCGCGCAGATAGCTGAGGCCCGAATTGTCCAGCGCGGCGTGGAAGGCATTGTCGTCGAAGACGTCAGGTTCGTTCGGATAGGCGAGCACCGCGCGCAGATTGTCGGTGGGAATATAGGGGCGTTGGGGCATGAAGAGGACCGTGCGGTCCTTGGGCAGCAGCACCTCGCCTCGACCCCAAGGCCAGAGCCCGGCAACGACCTTGAAGAGGTTGACTGCTGCGCCCGCGTCGCCGTCGATCAATACGCGCTCGCCTTCCTTCACCTCAAGATCGAATTCGTCGAGGACGAGCTGGCCGTCGGGATTGACGATCTGAAGCTTGTGGATGGCGAGTGTCGGGGTCTGGGCGCGGCCGACCGCGATGCGGTTCTCATCGGGCGCGATCTTTGCTTCCTCGAGCCTCTCCAGATCGCCAGCGAGAGACATTACGCGCTCCGCCGAGGCGCGCCATTTCGCCATATCCGAAAGATTGTCCACGGGCCAGGAGAGAGCGGAGGTGAGCTTCTGGAATGCCTGCGCCGTCTGCATCAAAACGCCGAGCGTCATCGTGCCGGCAATGTATTGCGGCGCGGCGACGAGAATGGGGAAGACAGGCAGCAATGCGCCATAGCCCGAGGTGAAGAAGAGGATGCCGGTCAACGCGAAGGTCTGGCGCAGCCAGAAGTCGCGGATGCCGACAAAGAGGTCGAAGAAACGATGTCGCTCGACTCTCTCGCCGCCGACCAGCGCGATCTCCTCGGCCTTCTCTCGCGCGCGGGCGAGGCCATAGCGGAAATTGGCTTCCGCCGTCTGCAGGCCGTTGGTGGCGCGGACGAGCGGACGGCCCAGGGTGAGGCCGAGCACTGTGCCGACGCCCGCATAGCCGAAGGCGAGGAACACCATGTAGCCCGGCACACGATAGGCGGTGCCGCTGACATTCACGGTCGTGCCGCCGGCGACGGTCAGAAGAATATCGATGAAGGTGCCGAGGACGAGTAGCGAGTAGATGAGCGTATGCGTGAGGGCAATTGCCTGCTCGGTCGCATTGTTGATGTCGTCGGCGATGCGTCCATCGGGGTTGTCATGCTCGCCCGGCGTGAAGATGAGCTGGTAGTGATGCTTGTTCGACATCCAGCGGTCGACGACGCGGCGCGTCAGCCAGCGGCGCCAGTTCACCTGTAGCCGCTTCTTCACCTGAAGATGGGCGGCGGTAACCCCCATGGTCAAAATGAAGATGATGACGAAGATGCCGATCTGGGTGAGGAACTTCGGGACCGAGCGTTCGCCGAGCGCGTCGAAAAGATCGCCGTTCCAGTAATTGGTCCAGATGGCGAGAACGACCTGCGCGATGGTGAGCAGAAGGAGGCCTGCGGTCATGGAGATGGCGCGCCACTTGTCCGGGCCGAGCCAGAAGGGTCCGGCAAGGCGCGCGAAACGCGCGATGAAGCGCAGGCGCTGGAACAGGCTTTCGTTCTTTGCGGCGGCCGGGTTAGCTTCGGCGCTCATGCTTCTATCTCGCCTTTTTCTCGGCTTCGGCAACGATCTGCATCGTCTTGATGAGGCTCGCGGGATTGACGCTGATCGAGTCGATGCCCAGACGTGCGAGATAAGCGGCGATCTCTGGATCGTTGGCAGGCGCCTCGCCGCAAATGCCGATGTGCCGATGATTGCGCTTCGCGCCGGTGATCGCGAGGCGAAGCATTTCCAGCATGCCGGGGTCATTTTCCGCGAAGTCGAAAGCGACGATTTCAGAGTCGCGGTCGACGCCGAGGGTGAGCTGCGTAAGGTCGTTCGAGCCGATGGAGAAACCGTCAAACAGCTCTGAGAAAGCGTCGATGCGGATCACATTGTTGGGGATTTCGCACATGACGAAAATCTCGAGGCCCTTTTCGCCGCGCTTCAGGCCATGCTCGGCCATGGTGGCGATGACCTTGCGCGCCTCGTCCTCACGGCGGCAGAAGGGAACCATGATGCGGAGATTGTCGAGGCCCATTTCGTTGCGCACACGGGCGAGAGCCTTGCATTCGAGCGCGAAGCCCGCGGCATAGGCGGGGTGTGCGTAGCGCGAGGCACCACGGAAGCCGATCATCGGGTTTTCTTCCTTGGGCTCGAAACCCGCGCCCGCGATCAGGCTTGCATATTCGTTGGACTTGAAGTCGGAGAGACGAATGATGACGGGCTTGGGATAGAAAGCTGCGGCGATGGTTCCGACGCCTTCCGACAGTTTCTCGACGAAGAAGTCGGCGGGCTTCTTGTAACCGCGCGTCAGTTTCTCGATCTTCCTGCGATCGGCGGCGGACGCGACTTTCTTCGGCTGGGCCAGCGCCATGGGATGGACGCCGATATATTCGTTGATGATGAATTCCATGCGGGCGAGGCCCACGCCGTCATTGGGCAGCATGGCCGTGCGGAAGGCGAGATCGGGATTGCCGAGATTGGCCATGATGGCCGTCTTCGGCTTCTTGATCTTGTCCGCCGACGAACGCGCGATATCGAAGGGAATGGTTCCCTCATAGACGTGGCCCGCTTCGCCCTCGGCGCAGGAGACGGTGACCATCTGGCCGGTCTTGATTTTCGAGGTCGCGCTTTCCGCACCGACGACGGCGGGGACGCCGAGTTCGCGCGCGACGATGGCCGCATGGCATGTGCGCCCGCCGCGATCGGTGACGATGGCGGCCGCCTTTTTCATGATGGGCTGCCAGTCGGGGCTTGTCGTGCGTGCGATCAGAACCTCGCCCGGCTTGAACTTCGACAGATCGCGCGTGCTGGTGATGACGCGGGCCTTGCCCGTGGCGATCTTCTCGCCGACGGCGCGACCCGTCGCGACGGCGCGGCCTTTGCCCTTGAGCGTGTAGGTTTCGAAGACGCCTGCCGCGCGCTGCGAGGCGACCGTCTCTGGGCGGGCCTGAATGATGTAGAGCTTGCCGTCCACGCCATCCTTTGCCCATTCGATGTCCATCGGCCGGGGCATGCCTGCCGCCTTCGAGTAATGCTCTTCGATGGAGATGGCGTGGCCGGCAAGTTCGAGGACTTCGCGGTCGTTCAGGCAATAGCGCGCACGGTCGGCGGCGGGCGTGGACTTCAGCACTGTGGTCGCGGCGCCCTTGCTCTTCGCATAGGTCATCTTGATCAGCTTCGCGCCGAGCGTATGGCTCAGAACGGCGCGGTGTCCGGCGCGATAGGTGGGCTTGTGGACATAGAACTCGTCGGGATCCACCTCGCCCTGAACGATCGTCTCACCGAGACCATAGGCGCCGGTGATGAACACGACATCGCGGAAGCCCGATTCCGTGTCGAGGGTGAAAATGACGCCGCTCGATGCGAGATCGGAGCGGACCATCTTCATGACCGCGACGGAGAGGTAGACCTTGAGCTGGTCGAAGCCATTGTTCTTTCGATAGACGATGGCGCGGTCGGTGAAGATCGAGGCGAAGCAGCGGCGGCAAGCCTCGATCACGTTTTCGAGGCCGGATATGTTGAGGTAGCTCTCATGCTGTCCGGCGAAGCTCGCGCTGGGGAGGTCTT
>JAJXZC010000208.1 GCA_021780275.1 Pseudomonadota bacterium | reverse complement strand
GTGACCTCGTCGCCTATGCCGAAATTCTCGGCCGCGAAGCGAAACAGCCGCCCGCCGATCCGATCAAGCTGATCGTTCCCATGCTGGAGCGCTTCATCGCGACCGATCGGGGATTCGTGAAAGCGAGGAAGGAGCAGTCATGAACGTCGGCCAACGATGCGTGGTTGTTTGAAAGTCATGGTTGCTCGCGATTTTCGACGATGTTCCGCGCCCGAACGAGAAGACGATGAAGCGGCGGCTTGGCGTTGGATTCCAGCCAAATGGCCTTGACGGCGATTGCGCTGTTCTCGCCGGCCAACGGCCGCCAGGCGATCCCCGGCAAAACCGACCGCGCGAGAGCATGGCCCGCGATGCTGAAGCCCGCCCCAAGCATGATCTTGGTCAGCACCGTGACCTGAGCGGCGTCGCAATGCTCGATTTCCGGGCCAGGCTCGATTTCACCGATTCGGTCCAGGAGACAGGGATCAAACAGCGGACCGCTCTTGCCTTGCGGGACGAGCAGACGCTCGCCTTCAAGGTCAGACCAGCAAAGTTCGGCGCGCGTGAGCAACCGGTGGGTCGCCGGCAAGCAGACAAACAGGCGGTCCCGCCAAAGAATCTCTGATCGGCAGCCTTTGTCCGGGCAGCAATCCCAGACGAAAGCGACATCGAGTTGTCGCCGCAAGACACCCAGCCGGTGAAGGGAACAAGGTCCATCGACCAGCAACGAGCTTGCCATAGCGCCATTTTCGCCGGCGCGGTACAGCAACTCGACGATATCGCCGTTTCCAAGCGGGGCGCTTACGCCGATATGGAGGATTGAATTATCTTTGGCGGCCGATGAGGCGAGCGCCGTTTTGTCCCGCAGCGCTTCATAATGCGGGCGAACTCCGTTGAGCCAGTCGCTTCCCTGGCTCGTCAACCGCACGCCGTTGTGAAGACGTTCAAAAATATCGAATCCGAGCGTGACCTCGATATCGTGGATGCGGCGGCTCAAGGCGGATGTTTCAACACGCAACGCCAGCGCGCCACGATGAAAGCTTCCATGCTCGCTTGCCGCAAACACGTAATGTAAAAACCGTAATATTGATTGGCTGTTTCTCGCAATAATTTTGCTGTTCAATTCTTATTCCTCTATGCCATTCCAATCAATATTATTGTTATTTCTATTATTGAGACGTCGCGCGTCGATAATGGCTTTTTCAGTTCAAATTATGCAGGCAACATATGACCGAATCGTTGATAACGCTAGCGCCAATTGAATCGTCAACGAATCGGGCGCTGGCGCTGTCCCTCCGGCGGAATCGCTAATGACAAACAGAGGGATGAGGAACCATTCGCTGTGGGCGATCTACTCTCCGAAGCTGTGCCCGACAGCGCCCGCTTTCGTGCGCGATAGAGTGTTCCAACGAACCGCCCTCCGCGCGAACGCCTATCCGGCAATTTCCTGCGTGATGGCTAGATTCAGCTTAGAAAGCTTGGTCGAACAGCCCATCAAAGCAGAAGCAGCCCCGACGGGCCGCTTCTATAGCTTTAATTCTATTGACTTTTTTTGGAGCTGGCGAAGGGATTCGAATCCTCGATCCCAGCCTTGGCAAAGCCAGCTCGGTCAGCCGCGCCGTGTCCTGTGACAGAGCGCCCTTGGTGCGCACGGTGCGATGCCGGACGGTCGAAAGTACACTTCTTGTCTCCTGGCCCCGTCTCATATTCGGAAAATGACGTGAAGGGCACGACGCAGCGGTTCGCGGGGCCGAGCCAGCGCCGCCAGTGGGGCGAAGCCGTGTTGCGCACATTCGTCACGCCTGGATCGGTCGCGCGTCCCCTGAGAGCGAAAGCGGGCGACGGCATGCCCCACAACGCGCCGCGGCAAGCTCGTGCTCGCCTTCGGCTACCCGGACGATCGGAGCGCCCGGGCTCACCTCCGCCGGCGTGATGGGCGACCGCGCCGACGTGATCTTTTCCGAGCCGGGCGAAATCGGCCGATTCATCAAGAAGGTTTGCCCGCAGGATTCCAACTGACCGGCCATCGGCGAGGAGACGACGATATGATGGGATGGCACGGAATGATGGGCGGCGGGGAAATGATGTGGGGCATGGGCCTTTTCGGCGTTCTCGTCCTCGCCCTGCTGGTCCTCGTCATCGCGGCGCTGATCAAATATCTGCGCAACCAGACCGACGTCCGCCAGGATTCGACTTTTGACGCCAGCGATGGCGCCTCGTACCGGCCCGTGATCGCGTGACAACTCGCGTTATCGCATCGCAAGCTCACGCGAACTCCCATTTGCTGCGTGACGGAATATCAAAAGTCTACCGATGGGCAGAGTATCGATCCTGACCGCGTCTGCGCTGATTATCGTCGCTGGAGGAGGTTTCCTCGCCATGACGGGAACCTCGCGGGGACAGTCGGGCGTCACGCGCTCAGGCGACCGGGCGCAAGGGCTCCACGTGGTCGAAGCCAAATGCGCCCAATGCCACGGCGCGGACGGCAACAGCGGCGACCCGCAATTTCCGAAACTGGCGGGTCAAAGTCCGGCATACCTTTATCGGCAGCTCCGGGCCTTCAGGAATGGAACGCGCAAGTCGGGAGTCATGGCGGCGATCGCGGCCGATCTCACCGCCGCCGACATGGCGAACGCCGCGAGCTTCTTTGGCAAGCAACCGCGCAAGCCGGACGTGGTCAAGGACCAAAGCTTGGCGGCGATCGGCGAGCGCATCTTTTTCGGGGGGATGCCCGCTTGCGCCATGTGTCACCGTGCAGCCGGCCGCCGCGGCATGCCGATGATGGGCATGATGGCCGGCGCCCCCAATCTGAATGGACAGCATGCGGCCTATATCGTCGATCAACTGGATCGCTTCGCCAGCGGCGCGCGTCCTTCGTCGACAATGATGGGCCGCATTGCCGCCTCGCTGAGCGAAGCCGACAAAAGGGCCGTGGCCGAATATCTCTCTGGCCTGCGTTGAATTTTCCCATATATTCGTCTTGCAGGAACGCCTCGGGAGTGAACGATGAGCTACTATTTCGCCAAAACGCTTGCGCTCGGCTTCGATGACGCCGTGCGGCTGACGACCGAGGCGCTCAAGCGCGAGGGCTTCGGCATCATCACCGAGATCGACGTCAAGGACACTCTCAAGAAGAAGATCAATGTCGATTTCCGTCCCTACCGCATTCTCGGCGCATGCAACCCGGCGCTTGCCCACGAGGCGCTTCAGATCGAGGACAAGGTGGGCGCGATGCTGCCGTGCAACGTCGTCGTGCAGGACAAGGGGGACGGCAACACCGAAGTGGCGGCGATCGATCCCGTGGCCTCGATGCAAGCGATCGATAACCCGCGGCTCAAGCAGGCGGCCGGGCGTGTGCAGGCGAAGCTCAAGAGCGTGATCGATTCGCTCTAAAATGGTTTCGGGCCAAGCTTTCGACGTCGGCCCGCGTTCCATCTGGCGACGAATTGTGCGTGCCCTATCTGTTCTCGTAATGCCGATAGGCTATATACGTATCTAAATGTTAAAATATGTTTTCAGAACAAAGCATAAATTGCTTTGCATCAATGACTCGATGGTATTTGAGGTGTAAAGAGGAAAGTTTTTCAACGTAGCAATGAATCTATACGTCCCGTTAGTATATTTGTCGTATTTGCCGTGATATTAAGCTCACGATGCTCGGGGCGACCTTTCGGTGTCGTCTGCTTTTGTGATCGTAATACGATGAATTATGAATATTAAAAATTGACCCAGCGCGAAGTTTTTCTAAACTCTCGATGTTTGGGGCGCGCAGCTTCCTCATGGGCCACTCCCGACGCCAGGTTTTTCGGCTTGCTGGAAATGGCACGCCGGCGCATTATCATGTTGAACGCGCTGACTATTCCGCACTGGCGGACGATGCCGCCCGGGTTCCAGAGAGATTTCCTTGCCTCGGATTTTCCGCCTTCTGCTTGTCGGCTTGGCGCTGGTCGCAGCGGATCGCGCTGCGGCGCAGGATTCGGGCGACAGGGCGCCGGTCGATACGGCGCTGATCGTATCGGTCGATGTGTCGGGCTCGGTCAACGAGGGCCGCTACGAGCTTCAGATGAACGGAATCGCCAAGGCGCTTGAGGACCCCGAGGTCATCGCCGCCATGCTGAGCGGGCCTCGCGCCAGCACCATGTTCACGATGGTCGAATGGTCGGAGCGGCCCGTGGCGGCCATTCCCTGGACGCGCATCGCCTCGCGCGCGGATGCCTTGGCCCTTGCGGCGCGCGTGCGGCGAACGCCGCGTCCGCAGGGCGAATTTACCTGCGTCGCCCATATGATGCGCTTCGTTTCCGACCTGGTTCTGCCCACTTTGCCCGTGAGGGCGCAACGCGTGGTGATGGACGTTTCCGGCGATGGCGTCGACAATTGCGACGACGACCCCGCGGCCGCTCAAATGCGCGACATGCTTGTCGCGACTGGCATGACGATTAATGGCCTGCCGATCAACGAAGGCGACCCGGCGCAGCCGGTCGGGGGCGGCTCTTATCGTGCGCCGGGCCGGCCCTTTCAACCGCGCACTTTCAAGGTCAAGACTCTGGAGCCTTGGTATCGCAAAAATGTAATTGGCGGCCCCGACGCGTTTCTGATTTCCGCCCATGGCTACGGCGATTTCGACCGCGCCATCAAGGAAAAATTCGCTCTCGAGATCAGCGCTGGACCGCCAGTTCGAGCGAGGTTCGCGGCCACCGGCGCGGCCCGCGTACTCGGGGCCGGACGGGAGGCCGCCGTTCACGCCGAACTCAAGGGGCGGGGCGGGCGCTCGGCTTCGCCATAAGCAAAGTCAGTTGAAAGGTCCAGAGCGGCCATATCTTCCCCACGGCAAGCGCCGGCGCGGCAGCATCCGTTTCCGAGACTTTGGTCAGTGCCGCAACAGCCGCAGCGCGTTCATGGTGACGAGCACGGTCGCGCCGGTGTCGGCCAGAATGGCTGGCCACAGGCCGGTAATCCCGGCGATGGTCGTGACCAGAAACACCCCCTTGAGGCCGAGGGCGATGGTGATGTTCTGGCGGATATTGGCCATCGTCCGCCGCGACAGCGCCACCATCTTGGCGACGTCGGCGACCCGGCCATGCAGGACAGCGGCGTCGGCGGTTTCGAGCGCGACATCCGTCCCTCCGCCCATGGCGATGCCGATGTTCGCCGCCGCCAGCGCTGGGGCGTCGTTGATGCCATCGCCGACCTTGGCGACGACGTTGCCATTGCCTTGCAGCTCGCGCACGATGCGCTGCTTGTCCTGCGGCAGCAGGCCGGCGCGCGGCTCGATGCCGAGTTTGCGGGCGATGGCCGC
>JAJXZC010000654.1 GCA_021780275.1 Pseudomonadota bacterium | reverse complement strand
CCTTCTCTCGAGTTTCTCCATATAAAGTTGCCCGGCCTCGCTCGCCGTTTTCGCGAGTTCGCCGGTCTCTTCGCCGATCTTCAACATGCGGACAGCCAACGGCGGCAGCAGATTGACTTGGGTCAAACCCTCGTTGAGCCGTCCGCCGCGCCGCACGACATCTTGAACGAGGCCAAAATCGGCTTTGGCATCCGCGCCGACGATATTCTCGATGACGCTCAAGGCCTCGATCAAGGGGACGCCTTGGCCGAGCAACACCGACAGATTGGACAGAAGGAGGGCCGAGCGGCGCATCAACAATAGTGAGCCGATCACCGGCAGCCGGGAGAATGTACGGAGCAGAAAGCCTTTTGCTGCCGGCGTGCGCCAAACGAGAAGCCCCAGACAGAGCGTCAGGATCGCCCCGATGATGAGTGATTGCTGATTGGCCACGAGCCAGTCGGACAAAGCGAAAATGAGGACGGCGAGGCCATTCGGCGGCCGTTGCTGTTCGGAGAAAAGCGACGAGAATTGCGGGATGACGTGAAGCAGAAAAAAGCAGAGAAGCAATGTGGCGGCGCAAATCAGAAAAAGCGGGTAGCGCAGGGTGTTTTTCACTTTGTCGAGCAGGACATGGCTGCGCTCGCGTTCGAGCGCCAAAGCGCGAAAGACGGTATCGTAATCACCGGTGGCTTCCGCCACGCGCGCCATGGCGACGATATCGGGCGTGAAAAGCTCCGGCTGGCGTTCAAGCGCCTGCCCAAGCGCGGCACCTGAGATGATATCGCGCCGCAGCGCCTGGATCGCCTTGGCAAGTCCGACATCGACGTCTTGCGCAGCGAGGTCCAGCGATTCTGCAAGGGGCAGGCCGCTCCGCAGGATTAAGGAGAGTTCTCGCAGGAAGGCCGTTATCACGCGCGGTTTCACATTGCTGCGTAAAGTGAAGCCGCCTTTTTTCTCTTTGATCGTTTCGGTTGAGACGACGACGACGCCTTGCCGTTCGAGCTCGCGCGTCAATAGCAGCGCATCCTCGACATCGCGCTCCTGCGTCGCGCATGTGCCGTCAAGCGCTATTGTCGTGTATCGCATGCGGACCATGGCCGCCTCACCGCAACGCTGCGACGCGGAAGACTTCGTCGATGGTGGTGAGGCCGGCCAGGCATTTCTGCCGCCCATCCTCCGTCATCGTTGTCATGCCATCGGCGCGCGCCTGCTTCTCGATCGCGGCATCGTCGGCGCCGGCCAAAATAAGCCGCCGCACGCCTTCGGTGATTTCGAGAAGCTCGAAGATCGCACGCCGCCCGCGATAGCCGCTGTGGCCGCATCGCACGCATCCGGCGGGCGCGTAAAGCTCCGCGCCGGCCGGGATGTCGAGAGCGATGAGCCGCGGATTGGTTTTGATTTGATCGTCGTCGATGCTGTAGCGCTGCTTGCAATCCGGGCAAAGCAGGCGAACGAGCCGCTGCCCCATAATGGCCGTCACGGTGGACGCGATCAGAAAGGGCTCGACCCCGATGTCGACGAGGCGGGTGATCGCCGCCGCGGCCGTGTTCGTGTGCAATGTCGTGAGAACGAGATGTCCGGTGAGCGCGGCCTGGATGGCGATCTTCGCGGTTTCGGTATCGCGGATCTCGCCGACCATGATCACGTCCGGGTCCTGGCGTAAAAAGGCGCGCAGCGCCGAGGCGAAGGTCAATCCGACGGTCGGGCGGACCTGCGTCTGGCTGACGCCGGCGATTTGATATTCCACCGGATCTTCGATCGTCAGGATTTTGCGCGTTTGACGGTCGAGGCTGCCGAGCGAAGCCGCCAGGGTCGTCGTTTTGCCGCTGCCGGTCGGGCCCGTCACGATCAGCATGCCATGCGGCAGTTCGAGCGAAGCCCGCAGCAAAGCGCTGTCGCGCAGACTAAATCCCAATTGGTCGAAATCGACGACTTTCGTGCTTCGATCGAGCAGGCGCAGGATCGCCGCTTCGCCGCCCGTCGTTGGCATGGTCGCGACGCGAAGGTCAAAGTCGCGGTTGCGGACCTTGATGCGCATCCGGCCGTCCTGCGGGATGCGTCTCTCGGCGATATTGAGGCTCGACAAAATTTTCACACGCGAGATGAGAGCCCGCGCCGGCACGCTGGCGTCCAACGCGGAGGGGAGTGTGCGCAGCATGCCATCGACGCGAACGCGGACCTGCGCTTCGGCCCCGAGCGGCTCGATATGAATATCGGTGGCGCGCAAGGCGATGGCACGGTCGAAAAGCTCTTCGAGAAAGCGCACGACCGGCGCGCCGCTGGCGAGATCCCGCAGTGAGTTGATGTCTTCTTCGTGCGTGGATTCGGCGGCAGTACTGAGTGTCGCCTTATCGGAATCGACCACCGTCTGAGGCGCACTGTCGAGCATAAGCTCGATCTCGTCGGCCTTGGCAATGCGCAATTCCACTGGCGGCGGCAGTGTAAGAAGTACGGCGTCAATCGCATCTTTGCGCGTGGGATCGCAGAGCGCGAGCCGGACCTGGCCGCTTTCGGTGCGGTGCGGATAAAGGCCGGCGTCGCGCAAAAAGATCGGCGAGAAATCGGCGACGAGCGAAATGGAATTGCGCATCGAGTCGAGATCGATGCACGCGAGTTCGTTGTCTATGCCCGGATCATTGTCCGGTTCAAAAACGCCCTGCGTCACGAAGCTCATTGGTTAGCTCGTTCAGCCGAAGATGTTTGTGAATTTTGCTCTGCATGCAACTGCATACATCCGCGGTGAAACGTTTGACAAGTGTAACATGCAAGCCTACGGTTTCAGAGCGTTTCGTAAGGGGAGTAGTGAACGCTTTGCACGAAGAAATAGCCATCGAGAGCAAGCTTCGCACAAGAAATAGCCATCGAGAGCAAGCGTATGTCTGTGCTGCCTAGTCGCTTGTTTTTTTCAAAAAGTTTAAGCAGCTTCTGTTTTGGAGCAATTTGTCTTCGCTGTGTCACGAGCGTGTCTGTCGTCGCCATCGCGCTTTCGACCGCCGGCTGCACCGAAAGCATTTTCGGCTATAACGGTTTAAACTCGCAGGCGAACTTGAATGCCCCGCCGCCTGCGCAACAGGCCCCCGGCCTTGGCGTAAACGATCTCGCCGTGCCGCCGCCCGCTCGCGGTAACGGCCCTTATGGACAGGAAGGCGGTTACACGCGTTCGGGATCGGTGATTTATCCGGGAACGGATACCGTTGCGGTCAACATATCGCGCGGCCAGTTGGCTGGGGAGATGCGTGCGGAGGTGCCGGCGGGCGAGGCGGTCGCCGATCCAAGCGGCGGGTATCAGTTGAATTTCGAAAATGCCGATGTGGCCACGGTCAGCAAGGTCATTTTCGGCGACATCCTCAAGACCAATTACATCGTCGACCCGCGCGTGACAGGACAAATCAGTTTGTCCTCATCTGGCCCGGTGCCGAGCTCGCGCCTCGTTCCGTTGTTGGAGTCCGCGCTTCTCTCGGCAAATGCGGCGGTCATCAGGGAGCCTGATGGTTACCGGATCGCGCCGACGACGGATCCCGGCGGCTTAAGGCAGGCCGAATATGATGCGGTCGGTGTCGGATATGGTGTCACCGTCATCGGTTCGAAGTACGTGTCCGCCGCTTCGATCGCACGCCTCCTTGAAGAATACGGAAGCCGGGCAGGCACCGTGAAGCTCGATAGCGAAGCGAATCTCGTCGTCGTGCAGGGCACGGCGGAGGAGCGCCAAGCCGCGCTCAATGCGGCGAGCATGTTGGATGTCGATTGGCTGCGTTCGAAATCGATCGCGATTCTCTCGCTCAAGAACGCAACACCGGATCAAGTCATCCCGGAGCTTAACCGTATTCTCGATACCGGTCATGGCGGCGAGTCGGAGGACATGGTGCAATTGCAGCCCTTGAGCGGGCTGAATGCCGTGCTGGCCGTATCGCGAAGCCGCGCCATGCTGAACAACGTCGTCGTTTGGGCGCGGCGTCTCGATCAAGAAGATTATTCCGCGATGAGCCTGCAGACTTATCATCTGCATTATGCTCAGGCGAAGACGGTTGCGTCGGTTCTGAACAGTATGTTCGGGGGCAATGGCGGCGGCCAGTCGGATAAAGAGCAACTAGCTCCCGGCGGCCAGAGCAACACAGCTTCGCTCACGAATGCATCGCTTTCTTCTTCGTCGCTTCCCGGCGGCGGGGGTGCGAGTTCGCCTTTGACTGGCGGCACGGTCGGCGGCACCACGGGCCAATCGGTTCCGGGGCAGTCCATGCCTGGGTCCACAAGCGGCAGCAGCAGCGCGCCGAATCCCTTTGGTGCGCTCGCCACGTCGTCGGCATTAGGGGAAGACAGCGCCGGGGGTGGCGGCGTTCAAACGGCGCCAAATGGCAGCAAAATTCATATCACCGCCGATGTCCCGAGCAATACGCTGTTTATTTACGCCGATAAACAAACCTATGCGAAGATTGAAAGGGCGATTCTGGATATCGACCGTGCCCCGACGCAGGTTGATATCGACGTCACGATTGCAGAGGTGACCTTGACCAAGGACCTCCAATACGGAGTCCAGGCCTATTTGAACAGCAGCAGCGGCATCGGCGCCCTGACGATGACGAACGGCTCTTCGGCCGCGGCCGCCGCCAGCGGCACGTCGACGACCTCGACGCCTGTCTCCGTGCAGCCGGGGATTCCGCTGACCACATTGAATCCCGGCGTCAATCTCCTCGCGGGTGCCATCGCAAATCCGCGGGTCGTGATCAACGCCTTATCTCAGGTGACCGACGTCAAGGTGCTTTCATCACCATCGCTCGTCGTCGGCGACAGGCAACCGGCGCGGCTCGAGGTCGGCGATCAAGTTCCAGTCCTGTCCCAGCAGGCGGTTTCGACCGAAACGGTCGGCGCGCCGGTCGTCAACAGCGTCAGCTATGTGAACACCGGAATTATACTGAACGTCCTGCCGAGCGTGAATGCCGACGGCATTGTCTCGCTTCAGGTTCAACAAGAAATCAGTTCCGTGACGAATCCGGGGAGTGCCTCGAACCCCAACCTGACGCCAACGATTTCGCAGCGAACAGTCCAATCCAACGTCTCGGTTCCGAGCGGCCAGACGGTTCTGCTTGCGGGCCTTATTCAGGATCAGCGCACCGAGACGCGCAGCGGGCTGCCCGGCATTGGCGATATCCCCGTTGTTAGCCAGCTTCTCACCAATCACGATTCCAACATCCAGCGCGACGAGTTGATCATCTTCATCCGGCCGCGGATCATCCATAATTCCTACGATGCCGAACAGGTCTCGGAAGAATTCCGCGACAGATTGCAGTCTATGCAGCCGCA
>JAJXZC010000550.1 GCA_021780275.1 Pseudomonadota bacterium | reverse complement strand
GACGATCTCCTGAATGCCGCCATCGATGAAGCCATCGGCCGCAAGCCCAAGGGCCACGACTTCGTCATCGACCGCGAGCACAAAGGCCCCGCCGTCGGCCGACACATGTCGGTGACGGGCGGCTAGGCCTTCATCTGCCGCCGCGCCCAGGCGAGGTAATCCTCATTTCCGCTTTCGATCGGCAGCACAAGGAAGGCGGGCACCTCATAGGGGTGGAGCATCCGCGCCGCCGCCATCGTTTCTTCGGCCAGCGCCCGGCGGGTTTTGATAAAGGCGACCACCTCGTCGCTCGTTTCGATCTCGCCCTTCCATTCGTAAACGGACACGACGCCGGGATAGATGTTCACGCATGCCGCCAGCCGGTCGCGGACGAGCGCCCGCGCCATGGTTTCCGCCGCGGCCCGGTCCGGCAAGGGCGTGTAGATAAAGACGAATTCGGACCCTATTTGCGCCGCGCCGCTCATGTGCTTATCTCCTGCCCTCGCGTGCGGATATTGTGCCCCACGTACCCGATGGAATGGAACTGATGAAGTTCGACAAGATCACCTTCGTGGCGACCGATGTGCCCGAAGCCCAGGAAGCCATGAAGACGCTCACCGACCGTTACGGCAATGCCGCGCCGGCGGAAGCGGATGTTTTTGTCGCGCTGGGCGGTGACGGCCTCATGCTCCAGACGCTCCACAAGCACATGCATCGCGGCATCCCGATCTACGGCATGAACCGCGGCTCCGTCGGCTTCCTGATGAACGAATACAAGCCCGACCATCTGCGCGAGCGGCTTGAAGCCGCCGAGATTGCCCGCCTCCATCCCCTGCGCGCCCATGCAACGCTCGCCAACGGGTCGGAGCATCAGGCACTCGCGATCAACGAAGTGTCGCTCTTACGCGAAACGGCTCAGGCCGCAAAAATCCGCATCTCCATCGACGACAAGGTCCGCATGGCGGAGCTCATCTGCGACGGCGTGCTCGTCGCCACGCCCGCTGGGTCGACGGCCTATAATCTCTCGGCCCAGGGGCCCATCATCCCCATCAACGCGGCGCTTCTCGCGCTGACGCCGATCAGCGCCTTTCGCCCCCGCCGCTGGCGCGGTGCGCTGCTCTCGCACCATGCGAAAGTGCGCTTCGAAATCCTCGAAGCCGACAAGCGCCCTGTCAGCGCGGTGGCCGACCACCGCGAATTCCGCGACGTGGTCGACGTGCGGGTCGAGGAAGATCCGTCCATTGACCTTCTGATGATGTTCGACGAGGGCCACAGCCTCGATGAACGCATCCTCACCGAGCAGTTCCTGCACTAGGCGCGCCTCCTAACCGGTCGCCGCGCGTCGTCATGGCGTCCGTCATTCTTTCCCCTCGCTGTCTGGGCCGGACCGGGACATACTTTGCTGCGGTCACGCAGGGGAGCGATATTCATGAAAATTTGTCTATGGCGCACTCTTGACGCCTCTGCCGCGGCCTCTGCCGCGGCCTTTGCCGCCACGCTCTTCATCAGCGCGCCGGTCGCCGCCGCTGAGATCAACGCCGAAGTCATGCAGAAATGGGCGACGGTGACGGTCGTGCATTATGCGGTGACCGGCGACTATTCCGCCGACGCGCTGATCGTCAATGCCGGGACAAACGGCTATGCGCCCGTCAAGGACCGGGTCGAGATGAGCTTTGACTGGGACCAGACCGAAGCCAAACTCGTCGGCGAGCCCATCATCAAAAATCTCCCCACCGAGATCGGCGCCCTGCGGAACGGTGCGTCCGGATGCCGGGCGCCCGCGCTCAACGGCAAATACGAGCACTTCACGTTGCTGTCGTTGAAAGAAGGGCTCGGCGGTCAGCTCGCCATGTCGGTACGGCGCGATTACCCCGCCGCCGCCGTGCCCGTGGCCTGCACAGGGGGGTCGGAGTCCGTGCCGGCCAGATCGACGACAGAGAATGCGGACCTCGTCGTTCCGGGAACGATGCTCCTCGCCATGCCGGTGGAGCCCGGCGGCCAATTGACGGTCTCCTCCGACGGCAAGTCGATGATCGTCGTCGACAAGGGCTGGACCTGGACCTACACACCGACGCCGATGCGATAGGCGCCTGAGCCTCGGCGAGCGCAGCCCGACAGAACAGTTTTGCTCTGAAGCCGCCTACACCTTCACGCGCGACAGCGGCTCTTCGTTGACGTCGTAACCCGCCTCGACGGGAATGCGCAGCACGGGCTCGCCCGCCTCGTTCTTCGTCACCTGCGGCTCGACGGTGACGATGCGCGCGGCCCGGGCCGTTTCGATGGCATGGGTGGCATTTGCGTGACGTCCAAGCTTCTGCACATTGACGCGCGTCGGGAAGATGATGGTGCGCTTGCCTTCTTCCGCCTCGCGCACGGCGTCGAGTGGTTTGATCCAGACCGAGTCGACCGACTCCGATCCGTCATGCACGGCAAGATGATCTTCCGGCGCCAAGGCCAGATAGAAGCGCGTGTCGAAACGCTTGGGCATCATGTTCGGCGTGATCCAGTGCGCGTAGGGCGTCAGCAGATCGGCGGCAAGGCGCAGACCTTCTTCGGCCAGCATGTCGCCAATGCCGATCTCGCCCTTGTTCAATGCGTCGCGCCGATGCTCGAGTTCCGTCAGACGCGCCGCGTTGACGAGCGCGCCCGTCTTCTCATCGCGGGCGAGCAGCACGCCGCATTCCTCATAGGCCTCGCGGATCGCCGCGACGCGCATCGCGAATTCCCAATCGTCCAGATCCTCCGCGCCGTCGACGAGCCCACGCACATTTTCATGCCGGTCGCGCGGGTCGACCTTGCCGCCCGGAAAGACGAGCGCGCCCGATGCAAAGTCGATCTGGTGATGGCGCACCACCATGAAGACTTCGAGTCCCTCCGCGCTGTCGCGCAGGAGGAGAATGGTGGCCGCCGGAATCAGCTTGTCGCTTGCGGGGCTGGACATGGACTTACTCCCTGTTTCATTTCCTGACGCTTTTTCTGGGCGAGCGTCTTTTTCTTAATCTATTGGCAAGGCTGTTTGCCGCGCCACCGGATTGTTAAGCCGGCCTAAACCAGCCGAGGGGCAAATTTCAAGCAGGCACATCTCGCCTGCCCCGCGACCGAAGAATTTGGCCTCAAGATGTACAGCAGTTCCTTTCGGCTGACCAACCGCGACATCGACCTCGCCTTCGAGGCGCGGCATCTGCACCTCGTTTTCCAGCCGAAGATCGAGCTTGCGACGGGCCGCGTGCTCGGTGCCGAAGCCTATGTGCGCTGGCTCCATCCCGATTACGGGCTGATGCCGCCGGGCCTCTTCCTTTCCTTCTTCGACCGCCACGGACGTAGCGGCGAGCTGACCCGTTTCGTCGCCGCCGCCGCTTCCGAGTCAATGGAGGCCTGGCGCCTCAGGGGGCAGAATTGGCCGGTCTCGCTCAATATTTCCGGCAGCGACCTCGCAGACCCGGCCCTTCCCGGCGCTCTGGACGGCATCGTCGGCGAACATGGGCTCGACCCGTCGCAATTCACCATCGAGGTGCCCGAAGCCGTCTTCGCGCGGCACGGGCAGGACGCGGTCACGGCGATCGCGGAAATGCGCCGACTCGGCTTCCGCACAGCGCTCGACGGCGGTGGCGCCGTCATCGTGCCGCAGGAGTTTCTAACGCCCGACCATTTCAGCGAGATCAAGATCTCGGGTGGCGCCATCATCCAGTTCGCGCGTCGCCTCAAGCAATCCGGCCTGGGGTTCATCGGCAAGCGCGTCACCCACGCCGTTTCGCAAGGGCTCGACGCGACCGCCGTCGGCGTCGAGGACGAGACGACCCTGTCCGCGCTTGCCGCCCTTGGCTTCACCGCCGCCCAAGGCTCGCATATCTGTCCGCCCCGCGAACCGAAGGACCTCATCGGCTGGACCTTCGCGCAGGATCTCAGGCGCGATTTTCAGCAGGCCGCCCGCGAGGATGAACTCGACGAATTGCTGCTGAGCGAAGCGCTCGACGAGGAAGAGGAAGCGGTCGCCCGCGTCGACCTCCCCATGGTCGAAATGATCATCGACTACGAAGCGCTGGATTTCGCCATTCCGGGGACGGATGACATTCCGGTTCCGATCGCCGAAATCGATGTTGTTTGCATCTTCCCGGACCGCAAACTCGTCGCCCTGCTCCGCCGCCCGCCGCAACATGGCCGCAGGCTTTCCGGTGTCGATCAGCCGATCCGCATGCGCGTCAAGCGGCCGAAACCCAAGCAGAAAAAGAAGAAAAGCTTC
The DNA here is from genome assembly GCA_021780275.1 of Pseudomonadota bacterium. Next base: position 17,325 of record JAJXZC010000550.1, on the reverse strand, counting down.
CTGGCAAGAGTTATCGGCTGGTAGCTCGCGACAAGCTTCATCCGTACCCATCAAAATAACAGAAAGCGCTGGCTTTTGGCCATGCACCCCCATTAGCATTCAGATTGCATCTTGCGGGGGAACATCATGCAAAAAGTCCCGGTTGGCGACACCATCGCCTTTGCCTACAGATTTGCGTTCGGCGAGTTCTTGACACTCCTGCGGCTGTCATGGATTCCGCTCACCATTATGATGGTGGCAATCCACTTCCTTTCGCATAGCCTCCCCCTAGGGACGATCGGCGCAGCCGACCCCAAGCAATTTTCCCTCGGATACGGGCAAATCGCGTCATTCATCGCCATGTTTGCGCTACAGTTGGTATGCATTGCCACTGCAATCGTCGCCTATACCGAACACGCGCTGCATCCTTCACCGGATCGGAAATTCTTCTATTTGCCATCGGCGAAAGTGGTCGGGAAAGTCCTTGCCGCGTTGCTGCTCTTCGGTCTGGCGTTCGGCGCCGTCATCATCTCAGCCGTTGGCATCATCTATATCGCACAACTGGCAGGAAAAACGTCGAGCGGCATGGAACGCCCCGGCGGCGGCTTCATATCCACCCTGGTCGCTATCTCCGTGATGGGAGCCGCATACTACGCGTTTATCAGAGCAACATTTATCCTGACACCGCTTGTAGTTGCGGAGGGAAAAATCGACCTTCGACGCGCATGGGATCTTGGACGAGGAAATTTCTGGCGTTACGCCGCCATCGCTCTGGGTATTGCGCTGCCGTTCCTCATCGCTTCGCTTGCAGCATCTCTTCTCTTTGCCAAACTTATCGCCCTGCCTCAGTCGGCTCTCGATTCGGCGCAATCTGCTGCTGAACGTCAGCAGATGATAATGGCTTGGAACGCAACGATCGGCGCACAGCTTCGGATGCTTTGGCCGCTGATGACCATCATCAATATCGGCATCTACACTGTCATGTACGGCATCTCCGCCGGAGCATCGGTGTTCGCCTATCGTGCGTTGGTACCAGCGAATGCAGCGCCGGAGAGTGACGCCTGAGGCGTCACACCCGCTCCACCACCATCGCGATGCCCTGCCCGACGCCGATGCACATGGTGCAGAGGGCGTAACGCGCGCCGCGCTCGTGCAGTTCCTGCACCGCCGTCGTGACAAGGCGCGCGCCACTCATCCCGAGCGGATGGCCGAGCGCGATGGCGCCGCCATTGGGATTGACGAAATCGGCGTCGTCCGGCAGGCCGAGATCGCGCATGACGGCGAGGCCCTGCGCGGCGAAAGCCTCATTCAGCTCGATGACTTCGATGTCGCCGATATTGAGGCCTGTCTTTTCCAGCACCTTGCGCGTTGCGGGCGCGGGCCCGATGCCCATGATGCGCGGCGGCACGCCCGCCGTCGCCATGCCGAGAATGCGCGCGCGAGGGGTGAGGCCATGCGCCTCGACGGCATTGGCGGACGCGATGATCATCGCGCAGGCGCCGTCATTGACGCCGGAGGCATTGCCCGCTGTCACCGAGCCGCCGTGACGGAACGGCGTCGGCAATTTCGCCAGCGCTTCAAGCGTGGTGTCGGGACGTGGATGCTCGTCCTGCGAGACGACCGTCTCGCCCTTTCGGCCGGAAATGGTGACGGGCACGATTTCCTTGGCGAAGCGGCCGGAGGCCATGGCGCGTCCGGCGCGCTGCTGGCTCCGCACGGAAAACGCATCCTGATCTTCGCGCGAGACCTGGAATTCCTCGGCGACATTTTCCGCCGTCTCGGGCATCGAATGCGTGCCGTATTGCCGGTTCATCAGCGGGTTGATGAAACGCCAGCCGATGGTCGTGTCATAGATCTGCGCGTCGCGCGAATAGGCACTCGCCGCCTTGCCCATGACGAAGGGCGCGCGCGACATGCTCTCGACGCCGCCCGCAATCATGAGGTCCGTCTCGCCGGATTTGATGGCGCGCGCCGCCGTGCCCACCGCATCCATGCCGGAGCCGCAGAGCCGGTTGATCGTCGAGCCCGGCACCGTATCGGGCAGGCCCGCCAGCAGCGATGACATGCGCGCCACGTTGCGGTTGTCCTCGCCTGCCTGATTGGCGCAGCCGAAGATCACATCGTCGATACGGCTCCAGTTGATCGAGGGATTGCGCTCCATCAGCGCCATGAGCGGCACTGCGCCGAGATCGTCCGCGCGCACGGAGGCAAGCGCCCCGGCATAACGGCCAATCGGCGTTCTCACCGCGTCGCAGATAAAGGCTTCTCGTGTGGCATGCGTCATGGCTCTGGCCCTCTCTCATGGAAGGGCCGCAACCTACCAGTTTCCATTTTGGGGGGCTAAGAGGTTTTTGGCCGGACGCTCAGGCGGCGAAACCCTTGCCCCATGAAACGGCGCTCAGCCGACGTGTCAGGCGGTCGATCAGGAAATCGACATCACTCGCCTCGATCTCGGGAAAGCGCTCGCCGATGCGTGTCAGCATGCAATGGCGGAGATACGGCCTGTCCGAGAGATAGCCGTCGGCCTGAAGCTCATGGATGACGTCCAGCGCCGCCCGAAACGCGACATAGAAGATTTCCGGCAGGCCCGACCGCGCATAGACCGCGCGGAAGCCCAACGGACCGACATCGTGGATGAGCCGGGCCGAGCGCTCCTCCGGCACATTGGTGAGCAGGGCGAAGGCCGTCTCCACGAAACCTGTCTCGCCCGCGCAGAGCGCGCGCAGAAGCAGCGAGGCGGAAAGGCGTTTGCGCTCCGCGATCTGCAGAGCGACGCGGCCGATCTCGTCGGCATGGATCGTCTGAAATCGTTCGACGAGCACACGTTCGCGCGCCTGCTCCTCGAAGATAGCCGCCATCGCCGGGTCTATTTCATGACGCTCGATCATGTAGTGGCGCAACCGGTCGGATACGAGGGTCACCAGACGCTCGACCAGACAGGCAGGCAGGTCGTCCCGCTGCGCCATCGGGTCGACGATCTCTTCGTCGTCCGCATAACGGTCGATAATCTCATTGAGCGCTGCGGGCCTGATGATCGCGCCATCATTGCTGATGAGCGTGGCGACGGCCTCGCGCTCCCCTGCCTGGGCTATCGCATCGGCCACAGCGGGCCCGACGCTTTTCCGTCCGGCTATGGCCTGCTGCTTTGCCGCGCTGCCGGTGAGGACGAGATGTACCATGTCCTCGTCCGTAAGGACCGTCGAGTTCTCGAGGACGGGCAGCGCCACCTCGTCGATGTCGCCTGCCAGGGCGAGGATGACATCATGCGGCGCATCGGGCAGATCGCAGAGGCATTGCGCAAGCGCGCCCCGCACCTGCGCCGCAATGTCATGGACGAGATGGCCCAGAATTTCCTGCGCCAGTTCGCGCTCGCGGGGCGTCAGCACCACGTTGTGGAATTGCGAGGCGACCTTGCGGGCGATGAGCGCTCGCGCATCCTCCATCGGCTCGGAGAGCAGACGCTCCACATCGGCAAATGTCAGCCTGTCCTGCATCGTCCAGCCCCGGGGCATCACAGAGAAACCGCGCTATGCACTCTTCGCGGAGGCTAGAGCAAAGTCTTTAACGAAGCCTTCCGGACGCGCCGTGAAATCCGCCCGCCTTTGACAGGCAGTCCGTTTCATGGATGATCCCCAGCAACAAGAAATTCAATATAGGGGAGCGGACATGCTCGAAGGTATCAAGGTCATCGAGATGGCGACCTACATCGCGGCGCCGGGCGCGGGCGGCATCCTTGCCGACTGGGGCGCGGAGGTCATCAAGGTCGAGCCGCTGGCGGGCTGCCCCATGCGCTACACCATGGCGAATGTCGGCGCGGACCATCTCAAGGGAAGCCCGATCTTCGATCTCGACAATCGCGGCAAGAAGGGCGTCGCCATCAACACCGGGACGCCCGAGGGCGTGGAGGCGGTGAAGCGGCTGGTCAAGGACGCCGACGTTTTCCTCACCAATGTCCGCCCCGGCGGGTTGGAGCGTTCGGGCCTCGACTATGCCTCGCTCTCGGCCATCAATCCGCGTCTCGTCTATGCGAGCGTCACCGGCTACGGCCTCGAAGGCGCGGAGCGCGACCGTCCCGGTTTCGACATTGCCGCCTTCTGGGCGCGCTCCGGCCTCGGCTATCTCGAAACGGTGAAGGGCACGGAGCCGACGACGCTCCGCACAGGCATTGGCGACCATACGACCAGCATGGCGACGGTCGGCGGCATTCTCGCCGCGCTGGTCGAGCGCCAGCGCACCGGCAAAGGCCGCCTCGTCGAGTCGTCGCTCATCCGTGCCGGTATCTATGCGGCGGGCTCCGACATGGCCGTGCAGCTCAAATTCGGCAAACTTGGCTCCACCAAGTCGCGCCATGAGGCTGTGCAGCCGATCAGCAATTTCTTCAAGACGAAGAGCGATGAATGGTTCGTCATCGTGCCTCGTCAGGGCTCGGTCGACTGGACGGCAGTCTGCAAGATCATCGGCAAGCCCGAACTCGAAACCGATCCGCGCTTCGCCAACCCCAAGGGCCGCCGCGCCAACGCCGCCGAACTGGTCGACATTCTCGACGCGGCCTTCGCCGAGCACGATCTCGACCATTGGCGGCAGAAGCTCGACGAGCATGACGTGATCTGGTCGCCGCTGATGCACCCCAGGGATGTCGTCCAGGATCCGCAGGCGATCGCCGCCGGGGCCTTCGTCGACGTGCCTGAAGAGGATGGCTCCGGCACCTTCAAGGCGCCTGCGAGCCCGGTCCGCTTCCCCGGCGCCGATGACGGCCCAAAGGGTGCGGCCCCTGCCCTCGGCCAGCACACCCTCGATGTGCTGCGGGCGGCTGGCTACAGCGAGGACGATCTCGCGAGGCTCAAGGACGCCAAGACCATCGGCTGATCAGCCATAGGCGAAACCCGAACGCGGCAGCAGGCGGCTGGCGACCTTCGACTTGTCGTCGCGGTTGTCCTTCACGTCCTTGGGTTCGCTCTGCGCCGGAGCGTCGAGCGCATTGAGCACGGCGAGGACGCCGGGCGTGAGCTTCAGCGGCGAGCGGGAAATGGAAGCCGCCATCGCCGCGATGGTGCCGCCGGCATAGCTCGCCGCAGACGTCGGATAAGACGCCTCGGCGGCGACATTGCTGTCTGTGGCACCCAATGCCGTCGAAAGGCTGCCCAACGATGCGACCGTAGTCGCCTCCGGCGTGGCGCTTGCCAGCACCGGCCGGGGCGCAAGCTCGCCGCCGCCCTGATGCTTCGTGACGAGATTCTGGTAGACCTGCCCGACCGTCTTGGGCGCACCGGACGAGGTGTAGAAGATCGAGCGGTTCGCCGCTGCCGCCTGCGGGAAGAGCACGTCGGCGCGGGCGTTCGGCGTATCCTCGGCGGCGGAGATGAGCTTCGTCGCGCCGCCCGCTCCCAGAAAATGCGCGACATAGAGTTCACCCGAACTGACCGAGCGGCCGAGGCTCGCCTCCAGCCGGTCCTTGCTCGCATTCGTATATGCGCCTGCCATCAGCGCCGACACCTGCGGATCGTCGCGAAGGGCAAGAATTTCCCTGCGGGCGGCAGGATCGGCCACGACATACTTGCCGTGCGCATCCTGACTGATCTGGTCCGCATATTGGGCGAGGCCAAGGCCAGCGCCATCCTTTTTCATCGTCGCGAGCCATGTCTGCTCGGTGAACTGAAATAGTCCACAAGCGCTGGAAGTACCTGATTTTGCAGAACAATTCAGGCTCGACTCACGCATGGCCGTGTTCAGCAAATAGGTGAAGTCGGCCCCCGTCTGCGCGCTCGCGTTCTGCAGCGCGGCAGCGATCTGTGTAGGTGCCGATACGGCTTGAACCAGGCTCATGGTCGAAAAAACCTCTGTTGCTCAAGACGTGGGTCGCAAGCCCCGTGCCAGAGGGTAAAGTCGGGTTGGAGTCGGCCACAAAGAGCCGTCCATAGAAAACCGAGGAAACGGGAGGATATGGCTCATGGCCGAAATCGATGTTGCGTCCGAGGTCGAGGAGATCCTGCACCACAGGCCAGCGGCCTCCGCCGATACGCGGCCCTATCCGAACCCGGCCTATGCCTGGTACGTCGTTGGCGTCTTCGTCCTTGCCTACACTTTCTCCTTCATCGATCGGCAGATTCTGAGCCTGCTGGTCGGGCCAATGAAGCGTGACCTGGCGATCACCGACACGCAAATGAGCCTGCTGCAGGGCCTCGCCTTCGCCGCCTTCTACACAATCATGGGGCTTCCCATCGGACGCCTCGTCGACCGGCGCAACCGGATCGGGATCATTTCCGTAGGCGTGTTCTTCTGGAGCCTGATGACGGCTCTCTGTGGCACGGCAAAGGTTTACTGGCAGCTCTTCGCCTACCGCATCGGCGTCGGCGTCGGCGAGGCGGCGCTGTCGTCCTCGGCCTATTCGGTCATCTCCGACTATTTTCCCCCCAAGCGTCTCGGCATCGCCATCGGCGTCTATGGCATGGGCGTCTATATCGGCGCGGGCCTCGCCCTCGTTATCGGCGCCGAAGTCATCGGCTTGGTCGCGAAAGGCGGAGACGTCGTCCTGCCGCTGCTAGGTCAGGTCTATAGCTGGCAGATCGTATTCCTGATCGTCGGACTGCCGGGCCTCCTGATCGCGCTCTGGGTCCGCACGATCCGCGAGCCGGTACGCCGCGGCCACATCCGCCGCGAGATCGGAGCCGACGGCATAGAGCGCGACGGCCAGGTTCCGCTCGGCGAGGTCATCGTCTATCTCAAGGCGAATGCAGCCTCGTTCCTTGGCATGAACCTATGCTTCGCCTTCCTGGCCATGATGGCCTATGGCACCGCCGCCTGGGTACCCTCCTTCTTCGTCCGCACCTATGGCTGGAACATCGTCGAGGCCGGCCGCTGGTACGGATGGATCATCGTCATCTTCGGGACCGGCGGCGTGGTCGCGGGCGGCGCGCTCGGCGACCTCGTCTGTTCATGGGGTTATCGGAACGGGCGCATCATCGTCATGGCCTGCACGGGCCTCGTGACGCTCCCCTTCGCGGTAGCCTTTCCGTTGATGAACAATCCGATGATAGCTCTGGCGCTCCTCGCTCCGGCCACCTTCTTTGCGACCTTCACCACGGGCATCGGCCCCTCGGCGCTTCAGGAGATGATGCCGAACCAGATGCGAGGCTTCGCCTCCGCCTTGTCGGGCCTCCTGGTCAACTTCATCGGACTCGGCCTCGGACCGACCGTGATCGCGCTGGTGACAGATTTCGTCTTCAAGGACGAGCAGCTGCTCCGCTATTCGCTCGCCTATGTCCCACCTGTGGTCCTGCTGATCGGTGCGGGCACCGGCTTTCTGGCGCTGAAGCCTTACATCAGAAGTCTCGACTATCTCGAGCGCTGGAGTCAGGCGCACGAAAATCCAGATATATTAGGACATTAGGCGGCGTTGCTCCCAAATCGGATACTGATCCGCGAACCTGAGAATCGCGATTGCGTCGATTCGCTGAGGGATAGTCTCAAATGGCTTTGCCGAACGCGCGGAAGCGCCAGGAATGGGAATTGTCCTGAACGAGCTTCATGGCCCTTTTCCCTTCGCGCAGGCGTCCACGGGCACGGGCCTGTTGGAGCTTGAACGACAGCAGCTCCCGGTCGAACGGCTTGATGAGAAAGTCGTCGGCGCCAGCTTCCATGGCGGCGCGCACGCCAGCGGGCCCGCCATCGGCGATGAAGAAGATGCAGGCGCGCGCGCCTTCCGGCCGCGACCTGATTTCATCGATAAGGGCGGCGGCCTCGATCCCCGGCAACCGCGCATCGAGCAGGATGAGATCCGGCGCGACGCTCTGCGCCGTCCGCAAGGCTTCGTCGCCGTCGCGCACGCCCGCAACCTCGAAGCCTAGGCTTTCGAGGAGGAATTTCGCGGCCTTGCGGACCGGCGCAGATGAATCGGCGATGAGGCAGGTCGCCACGGCTCTCTCCATGATCGGCGGGAATCGCCGCCATGGAAGCGAGACTAGGTTCCGAACCTTAAACCAAAGGTTAACCGTGAAGCTCTTTTCTTAAGCTCTCGATAAGCTCTCCGGCCACCGGCGGGTCATAGGGCTCCGCTGTTCCCTGCCCCCAGACGGGCTTCGGCCAGGCGGCATCGCCCTCGAACCGGGCGACCACATGCACATGGAGCTGGGGCACCATGTTGCCCAGCGCCGCGACGTTGATCTTGTAAGCGCCGGTGAGGCGCTTCAGCGCCTCGGAAACATGGTCGATCTCGGCATGGAACGTCGCCTTGTCGGCCCGCGCCACCTCGTGGAAATCGCGCAACCCGTCGCGGCGCGGCACCAGAATTGTCCAGGGGAAGCGCCGGTCGTTCATCAGCAGAACCCGGCAGAGGGGCAAGTCCTTCACCGTATAGGTATCGGCATGCAACTGATCGTGGAGACGGAAGGTCATAGCGGAGGGCCTTGGCGCTTTTCTTTTTTCGGGCGGACAGGGCTATAAGCTAACCCACAGGCGGGCAGCGAGGCGAGCCCCCAGGGTCGCGCCTTAAGCGTCATATGGGAGATGAGATGCCGGGACTTCTTTTCGAGGACTTTCAGGACGGTCAGATCTTCAGGCATTCGATCACGCGCACCGTGACCGAGACCGACAATGTTCTCTTCTCGACCATGACGATGAACCCCGCCGCCCTCCATCTCGACCATCATTATGCGGCAACGGAAACCGAATTCGGCAAGCCGCTGGTCAACAGCCTCTTCACGCTCGGCCTGATGATCGGCATTTCGGTCCATGACACCACGCATGGAACGACCATCGCCAATCTCGGCATGACGGATGTGGTGTTCCCCAAGCCCGTCTTTCAGGGCGACACGCTGCGCGTCGAAACGCGCGTGCTGGGCAAGCGCCGCTCCAGGTCGCGGCCCAATGCCGGCATCGTGACCTTCGAACACAAGGCATATAACCAGCGCGGCGAGGAAGTCGCGTCCTGCACGCGGCAGGCCTTCATGCATGCGAGCGGGTCCGAGACGGTCGAGGTCTGATACATGCGTTCCTTTCTCTTCATTCCGGCCGACAGCGAAAAGAAGCTCGCGAAGGCCGCCTCCACCGGAGCCGATGCGCTGATCCTCGACATCGAGGACTCCGTTGCGCTCTCGAACAAGGAGGCCGCCCGCGCCAATGCGCGCGACTATCTGAAAAGCGCCGGCGCCGAGGGCCCGCGCGTCTGCGTCCGCATGAATGCGCTCGACACGCCGCTCTGGGAAACGGACCTCGAGGCGGTCGTTGCCCATCGCCCCTTCGCGATCCTCGTTCCGAAAACCAATTCCGGCGAGTGCGTGAAGAAAGTCGCCGCGAAGCTCGACCTGCTCGAACGCGAAGCCGGCATCGAAGCGGGCGCGACCAAACTCTTCTGCGTCGCGACCGAAACCGCCGCCTCCCTCTTCAATCTCGGCACCTATGCCGGATCGGGCCCCCGCCTCTTCGCGCTGACATGGGGCGCGGAAGACCTTGCCACCGCGCTCGGCGCACGCAGCAACAAGGATGAGAGAGGGAACTATACCGAGCCCTATCGCCTCGCCCGTACGCTGACGCTTGCAGGCGCGGTCGCCGCAGGCGTTATTCCGCTCGATGGCGTCTACAAGGATTTCCGCGACGAGGCGGGCTTCATCGCCGAAGCGCGCGAGGCGGTGCGCGACGGATTCACCGCCAAGATGGCGATCCATCCGGCGCAGGTGCCGCTCATCAACCGCGTCTTTACGCCCTCGGAAGAAGACGTGGCCCATGCCCGGGCCATCGTCGATGCATTTGCCAAGGCGGGCGATGTCGGCGTCGTGGCGCTCGACGGCGTCATGCTCGACATTCCGCATCTGAAGCAGGCGCAGGCGCTTATCGCGCGTGCAGAAGCAGCGCAGCCCGCCTGAAAATCGTGGAGTTCCGATGAAGCCGCCCGTCTTTCTAACCATTCCTCTCGGCAAGGCATTTCAGGATCAGCTGTCTGAGAACTTCACGCTGATCACCGATCCCGCCAAACGACATGAAGCGGAGGGGATACTCCTCGCCGGCGCGACCATTACCGGCGCGAAGGAAATGGACGAGATGCCGAAGCTCCGCATCATCGCCTGCATCGGTTCCGGCTATGAGGGCATCGACGTGGCGGAAGCGACGCGGCGCGGCATCAAGGTCACGAACGCGGTCGGCGCGAATGCCGCCGCCGTGGCCGACCTCGCCGTGGCCCTGCTGCTTGCCTCGATCCGCCATGTCGCAACGGGAGACAGGCTCATGCGCGCAGGCATATGGCGCGGTGAAGGCGCGGCGAAGATGCTCTTTTCCCCCGGCGTCACCGGCCGCAAGATCGGCATCATCGGGCTCGGCGCCATCGGCCTGAAAATCGCGCAGCGTCTCGCCGCCTTCGAAACTGAGATCGGATATTTCAGCCGCACAAGGCGCGACGGTTCCCCCTACCGATATTTCGAAACGCCGCTCGCCCTCGCCAAATGGGCCGAGGTGCTGGTGCTCGCGCACCGCGCCGACGAAAGCAACAGGCACATGGTCAACGCCGAGCTCATCGAAGCGCTCGGGCCCCGCGGACATGTGGTCAACATAACGCGCGGCTCAGCGATCGACGAGGAAGCGCTCGTCACGGCGCTCAAATCCGGCAAGCTCGCAGGCGCGGGCCTCGACGTTTTCGAAGGCGAGCCGGACAACATCCGCGCAGATCTTCGCGAACTCCCCAATGTCGTGCTTACACCGCATATCGGCGGCGCAAGCATCGAGGCGCTGCAATCCATGCTCAACGCCGCCATCGCCAATCTCGACGCCTTCTTCGCGGACAGGCCCCTGCCCAATCCGGTCACGGCCTGAGACCGGTTGACGCCGCGCCCGCCCCCGTGCAGCTTGTGGCCCTCGGCAGACATAGAAAAAACGTGAGCGATCAGACGCAAATGCCCGTCAATATCATCGAGCGGCGCAAGGAAATCCTCGGCCTCATCCAGACGAACAAGAGAGGCCAGGCGGAAGCGAAGGCCCGCGCGCTCTTGTCGGATGAACCAGACGACGCCGAAACCATGTCGATGCTCGCCGCCCTGCTCATCGATCGCGGGACGCAAGGAGAGGCCGAGCCGCTTTTGCGCCGCGCACTCGAACTCGCACCGCATTCGCCGGTGCCGTGGATCAATCTCGGCCGCATGTTGCAGGCAAGGCAGCTCTGGGCGGAAGCCGAGGCCCACTACACCCGTGCTGCCGAAGCCTTTCCGCACAACGCCATTTTCCAGCTGACGCTCGGCCAGATCGCGCAGCGCGCCGGGCATTTTGCCAAGGCGGAGCAAGCCTTTCGCCACGCGCTCGCGGCGGAGCCGAGAAATGCGGCGACGTACACGCTGCTCGGCATGGTCGTGTTCCGTCAGGACCGCATCGACGAAGCGGCGGAGATTTTCCGTAAATCCATTGCTCTCGATCCGAAGTTCGCCGCCGCTTACGGCAATCTCGGCAATGTCGAGCAGAAGCGCGGCGACCTCGCTGCGGCTGAAGCAGCCTACGAAAAAGCCAGCGCGCTCGATCCGAAGGACGGGCTCTCCTATGTGAGCCTCGGAATGGTGAAGCTCCGTCGCGGCGACGCGAGGGAGGCGGCGGAAATTTTTGACCGCGCGCTTGCTAAATTCGGGCCAGAGCGCCGCGCCGCCGCGTGGTTCCCCTTTGCCCGTGCGCAGGAACTCGGCCAGATGCCTGCCGGCTTTCGCGCGGAGATGGCGCGGCTGGTTACGCGCGTCACGCTGACGCCGCCGGAGGGCTATGCCTCGCTCGCCGAATTCGACAAGGTGCTGGCGGAAGCGTTGCGCGCCGATCCCACCACCGTCTGGGAGCCCGCAGGCAAGGCCACGCGCAAGGGCGGACAGACCGGTCTCCTGCTCGACAACCCGCGTGAACCGTTTCTCACTTTCGAGAAGATGCTTCGCGCCGCGATCGACAAGCATTTCGACGCCATCAAGCGCGAGAAGCACCACCCGTTTTTCGGCATGGTGCCGGAGACCTATACGCTCGACATGTGGGGCACGCTGCTTTCGGAAGGCGGCCACCAGCACTCGCATATTCACACGGGCGGCTGGATGAGCGGCGTCTACTACGTCGCGCTGCCGCCGACCATGGGCAAGGGCGATGCGCGCGACGGCTGGATCGAATTCGGCAATCCGCCGCCGGAGTTCGACGCCAGCTTCGAGCCGCAGACGCTGACCTATGAACCGCGCGAGGGCGACGCGTTCTTCTTCCCCTCCTATCTCTTCCACCGCACGCTGCCCTTCAGCGGCGAGGCGCAGCGCATCAGCCTTGCCTTCGACGTGAAGCCGACAAGCTGGCGGAAATGAGAATACGGGGCCTGCGGAATAATGCCGGAAGGCATTGTTGCGGCGCACATCCGTCCCCGAGTTTCATTTTGAAGCAATAAGCGGCGGAATGTTTGCCTCCGTTCCCCCATGCCGGACCTGTTTGGTGACATAAACAGTTTCCCATCCGGCCTGAATTGCTATGCTGCATTTAGGAGACCTTTTCATCATCACTCCGGGGAGGGAGCCGGCATGGATGACAAAGACCTCGAAAGGCACCTCAAGGCCATCGAGAAGGATGGCTACACGATCGTCGAGAACGCGATCGATCCGGATCATCTCGTCGCGCTGAATGCAGCTCTGCTGCGCCTTGAATACGAACTCGGCATCGAGCCCGCGCGCAACGGCTTCGAGGGCCACCATACGGTTCGCATCTACAATCTTCTCGCGCATGGCAAGGTCTTCGAGCGCATTCCCACGCACCCGCTCCTGCTGCCGATCGTCGAAGGCGTGCTGGACGAAGGTTGCCTCGTCTCATCGCTTTCGTCGATTTCCATCGATCACGGCGAAAGGGCGCAACCCATTCACGCCGACGACCAGATCATGCCGGTCCAGAAGCCGCATGCGCCCTTCGTCTGCAATTCCATGTGGGCGCTCACGGACTTCACAGAAGAAAACGGCGCAACCCGCATCATCCCCGGCTCGCACAAGCGAGACTCATCGCCGGACTACGGCCGTGAATATGACAGCATCGCCGCCGAAATGCCGAAGGGCTCGGTCCTGATCTGGCATGGCAGCCTGTGGCATGGCGGCGGCGCCAACAAATCGGGCGAGCGGCGTGTCGGCATCGCCATGAATTATTGCGCGGGCTTTATCCGCCAGCAGGAGAACCAGCAGCTCGGCCTGCCGGTGGAGCTTGTGCGGGGCTTCGAGCCCCGCCTGCAGGAGCTTTGCGGCTTCGGCACCTATCGAAGCCTGATCGGCCATATCGACAAGAAGACGCCTGCGCAGCGCCTTCTCGGCGCGGTTCGCGACTTCAAGGCGATCTGGGATCTGGGCTGAGGTCAGCCGCGCTGGTCCAGCAACGTCGGCAGATCGGCAATGCTTTCGATGACCGCGTCGGCAAGGGGCGTCAGGTCGTCGCGCGCGCTCGTTCCCGTCAACACACCGACCAGAAGCCCCGCGCCCGCCGCGCGCCCCATGTCGAGATCGTGGCTGTTGTCGCCCACCACGGCGACGCATTCAGGACCGAGGCCGAGCGCCGCGCAAAAGCCATTGACCATGCCGGGCGAAGGTTTCGCGCCATAGCCGCTGTCATAGCCGCAATGAAACTCCAGATGCTCCGCAAGGCCGAAACGCCTGATGGTCGCTAGCGCAGATGCCTCGCCGTCGTTCGTCGCGAGGCCAAGCCGAAGCCCCCGGCGACGCAAGGCGGAGAAAAGCGCCTGCAAATCGGTTACCGGGTGCGAACGCGCCGGCGCTTCGCGCGCGAAGAGGCCGTCGAGATCCTCGATGAGGCGCGAGAGTTCCCGCTTCACGCCCAGTTCGCGCCACAGGGTGGCGAGTTCCACCGTCTGGCCACCGGCAAAGATGCTGCCCGCAAGAATGCGCCCGCTCGCCGCGTCATAACCCACGGCTTTTAGAAGACCCGGCACAAGCCCTTTGTCCCCTCCCGCCGCCATCGAGGCTGCTTCGTGCAGGATAGGCCCCCAGGTCTCGTGATAGCTGAAAAGCGTGCCGTCCTTGTCGAAGAGGATGGCGCTGATCTCCGATCCACGCGGCTGGCGGTCTTCGGGATTGGGCCGGTGGGAACCTGGCATGAACCTTCACATTTCTGCTTTGAAGCGGAGGAGGATTATACTGTTAAATGTTGCAGCCTGACGAACAGGAGGGAGCACGCCGATGCGAACCGTCAAAATCACCTTCGCGTTCCTCCTCATTCTGGCGAGCCTCGCGATCACGGGGCTCACCTATATCCAGAGCCATATTGCCGGCATCTCGACCGGCATACTTCTCGTCATCGTGAATGCCGCCTATGCCTTCGACCATCGCCACTCCCTCTTCGGGATCGAGGGGCCTGACAGCCCCGCGCGCCCGGTGACGCAGACGGTGGCGCTTCGACATGGGCAGATCATCGCGACGCGGCAGGATGGCAGCAGCTGAGCGCGGCGCCTATTCCGCTTTCCACTCGGTCACAATATCGGCAAGCGCGGGCCGTTCACGTTCGTCCTTCGGCTGGCTCGGGCTACCAAAATAGATGAAGCCCGCGACGCGCTCATTCTCGCCGAGGCCCAACGCCTTAGCGACATTGGCGCTATAGGCATACCACTCCGTCAGCCATGCGCCGACAAATCCCAGCGCTGTCGCCGCGACCAGCATGTTCTGGCAAGCGGCGCCGGCCGAAAGACGCTGCTCCCATTCCGGCGCCTTCTGGCTCGGCACGATGCGCGAGATGACCGCGACGACGAGCGGCGCCTGAAGCAACCGCTTCTCCTCAAGCTTCAGCCGATCCTCATCGGCGCGCGGCTCTTCCACAGCAAAGATGTCGCGCAGCACCTCGCCGAACTGCGCCCGTGCCTCGCCCCTGAACACGATGAAGCGCCAGGGCGCGAGCTTGCCATGGTCCGGAACGCGCGAAGCGGCCCGCAGCATGATTTCCAGATCGGCCTCATCCGGCCCTGGCTCGATCATGGTCATCGGCTTCACGGAACGGCGGGAGAGAAGCAGATCGATGGTGTCCTGTGAACGCGGCACGGCATTTCCTTCCGATTGGGAGTGCGGCAAACCTAAGCATCGCCCTTTACAGGCGCAAGTCCGCGCATCAACATCCGGGCGGGCAAATAAGGGGGCAATCCGTGAGGTTTTTACGGTCGGGCGGAGCATTGCGCGCAATGCTGGCCGCAGCAGCGGGGTTGATTGCTGCAACGGGGACGAGCGCGCCCGCAAAGGCTGGCGCATGGCCCATGGCAGAGGGCGACCTCCTCCTCATCATGCCCTTCAGCGCGACACGCGCAGATGACGCCTATGGCGTCACCGGCAAGGTTGAGCCGCATAGCGACTACCGCAAAATGGAGCTCGCGCCTTATCTAGAATATGGGCTAACGAAGAAACTCACCCTCGTTTCCTCGTTCGCACTAACCCGCGACACCACCAACTATTATGGCGTCAAGTTCACCCAGCAATCCGTATCGCGCGTGGAGCTTGGCGCGCGCATCGGGCTTGGAGAGTGGCGAAAAACGCGCTTCGCGCTGCAGGGGCTGGCCGTGCGGCACGGCGCAACCTCCGGCGACGATCCCTTCAGTTCCCGGCGCGGCGATATTGACGGCGAGATCGGTCTGTTCATGGGACAAAACTTCACGCTCTTCGGCATGAATGGCTTTACCGACACTTATGGCGCCTGGTGCTATCGCCCAGCAGGCCGGCCCGGCGAGGCCAAGCTCAACGTCACGATCGGCGCAAAGCCTCTTGCCGAAACGATGCTCCTCCTCAAGAGCGAGACCTCTGCCTCCCTCGGCAAGGTGGGAGCAGACAGCGCCGTTCAGCGCGTCGCCACAAGCAAGGTCGGCCTCTCCGTCGTCCAGCAAATCTACAAAGACGTCTCGCTCGAACTTGGGGCGATGCGCACCGTTGCCGGGCAAAACAGTTTGCGCGAGACGACACTCACGCTTGGCCTGTGGTACCGGCTCTGAAGCGTCAGGGCCTCAGCGTATCCATTGCGGACGCCGCTTTTTCATCCGCCGCCTTGTCCAGCATCGACAGGACGTCGATATCGGGCGGCGCGTCCTCCCCGCTTCCCGGCACGGCCGCGCGGAGTTCGCCCAGTGAGAAACCCATCCTGACGTCATAGGTGCGTTCGGTCTGATTGCGTAGTCGCCGTTCCGCCTCATACCAGTTTCGCTTCACAGCATCTTCGCGGCAGGTGGCAAGCTCGGCATTGTTCGCGCCCCATCGTCGTTCGGGACATTGATAGGGATCGAAGGAGAGATCGAAGAGCCGCTTGCGCGCGTCCTCGAAACTCATCTGGCGTTTTGTTCCATTGCTTGCCGTCCAGACGACGGTGCAGGCTCCGGCCTCCTCGCGATAGGTCGCGGCGAGATCGCGCGCGAGGTTCGCGCCCCGATAGGCGATGTTCTTGCTACCCGCTCTTTGCATGGCGAGGAACTTCGCGATCTGGTCCTTCAACTCCAGAAAGGAGACCTTGAGCCGCGCATCGCGCGATGGCGTCGAATAGGTCTCCCAGTCGCCGGATGTGCCGTAGATATTGTCCGGCAGGCGCGAAGGTTGCGGCTGGCTGTCGAGGCCCGCCTGCACCGACGTATCGACCGCCATGGCACGATAATGAAGATCGTCGCAAAGCCCCCTGACCATGCCGCGCGTCTCGACCAGCGGATCGTAGACGACGTCGTGGCCCGCGACCGCGCGGCGAACATAATCGTAATAGTCGAGCGTCTCACCCTTGTAGACGAAACGGCCCGATTGCCAGCTCGCGCCCTGCTCCGTGCCATAGAACTGCTCATCCGACCAATTCGGCAATTGCCCGTCCGACGCGGCAACGATATGCCCGCCGACATAGGAGCCGTCGCTCGCCCGGCCTGCGCCGACGAGCTTCAGCGGACGCCAGTTCTTGAAGCCCGCGCCCATCGGCGGCGAGGCGCGAACGAAGCGCCGTCCATAGCTGCCGCGCGTCAACGAATTGTCCGGATGACTATCGATGAAGCGGATGCGGCCCTCGCCGTCCACGTCATAGACGATAGCGACATGGCCGTTGGGGTCGTAGATATTCGTACCCGGACGGATAGCGCCCGGCGCGATCTTCACGGGATAGAAATCGAACAGATCGCCCTCGCGCGGCTTCGGCGCGAAGCGATACATTGCGCTCGAAATCAGGTTGGAGATATTCGCGAGCACATATCGGGCGTTCGGCCAATGCCCCTCCGAAGGCGTCAGAATATCCGTTCTCTGGAAAACATAATTGCCATAGCGCGAATATCTGAGGTCGTTCGAGTCCCCTATCGCCGCGACGCCGCTTACAAAGGAAAAGGGCAAGCCGTTCTTCCAGGCGAAATAGGCCCTCAGCACATAAGGCAAGTCGGCG
>JAJXZC010000582.1 GCA_021780275.1 Pseudomonadota bacterium | reverse complement strand
TACGGATCCGGGACCCGCGCTCGGGCTGGAATCGGCCTTCGCTTCCTTGCCATGCTCATCCTTCTTCTTCTTCTCACCCTCATCGTCGGAATTCTGAGTCGCGTCATCATTCTTGCGGAAGCGAAAGCGCGGTCGCAACGGACCGAGGCCTACAGCCGGGTTTTTCTGCCGCGCGCGCATATTTCCGACGAGATGAGCATATTCCTGCCGACGGCGGGACAGGATTGCTACGGTCTGTTTCTCGAGCGAGAGCAGGGCCAATTCTCCCGCGCCGACGTCGAGCGCGCGCGGCGCGTCTTCCCGGCGCTCGAAGGCTGTCATCGCGCCCATATCGGCTGGTTATTCGCCAATGTGCACAAGATCGGTGAATTGGAATTCCACGGCTTGGCCGACAAACCCATCCTGATCCAAGACCGATTCGGCGGCGAAGTTTATTCCAATGACGCTTGGAACGACGCCGCCGCGGCCGATCGGGCAATCAATCTCCAACTCAGCGAATTGCCGGCATGCGGCGCGCATACGGTCGCCTTGGATGGCTGGATTTTGAAGCATGAAACTTTGCAGGCCGATTTTCCGCTGGCGCCGCGCGGCCGGATGTTCGTGCTTGAGCCGCACAATTCGCCCTCCGGCTTGGTTGAGCGCACGATTTTCGATGGACTGGCGCCGGCCGAACTGACGCCGCGCGAGCGGGATATTTTCTCGCTGATCATGAGCGGCTGTACGACAGGGCAAATTGCGCAGACGCTGAAAATCAGCAAGGGCGTCATCAAGAATTACAAGCTGCGGATTTATCGCAAAGTTTGCGTTGATTCCGAGCGCGCCCTCGTCAGAAAATTCATGCCGGCACTGCGCGGCGCCGCATTGGCGGGAGCGGAGTGAAGGCAGGCGCAAGCGTGCTGAACCCGCCTTTGCGTCCTGAGGAGACCAGGCTGCGTTCGCTCGGCGCTGCGGGCCGCGCCTTTCTGCGCCTTCTTGGGCGCGTCTTCGCCGCCCACCGTCCTGTTGAAGTCCCCCCGAACATCCCTCGCGCCGGAAGCCATTTGGGCAAGGGACAATAATCTTCCTGCTGAGAAATGCCTGTCGATGATGCCCGTTGGCATCATGGACTTGCGTTTGCCGGCTGCTTTAATTCGCGCCGGATGAGCGAAATCCATGCATCCGCATTTGTCGCGGGTCGCTCATTCGGGGGGACGGGCTGAATAATTTCAGCCGAAGAGGGACGAAATGCCTGTTTCGACGATTCCAAGCCGGCCTCGATACAAACCGTTCGAACTTGTTCCTACTGCGCGCAGTCATCTCGTCATCGCCGAGCATGTACAAGACTTGCCGAGTCCTGCGGCCTCAGCGGCGCAGGGTAAACCGATCGAATTCTGGGCGATTGTCCCCGATAGCCGCTCGCTCGGAGCGGGGCCTGAAGGGAACGGCATCGAAACCCATCGTTTTCGCTCGGCGTCGCATCTTCTTGATCAGCTCGATCATAGGCTTGGGCGTGAGCATGTCGGGCTGCATCTTTACGTCCTGGGAAGAGAACCCTTCATTTGGGATGTTATCCGCCTCGCCCACAGCCACGGGATGGACCGCGACGAATGTCATCCGACACACAAAGGGTCGGAGCAGCGGCGTGTCTATTGCGTTCACTGTCGGAGCTTCACCGAAAACGTAAAAACGAACATCGTCGCCTGCAGCGGCTGCGGCGCGCAATTGCAGGTCCGCGATCACTTCTCGCAGCGTCTCGCCGCTTTCATGGGCTTTCAGGTCGACGCCGAAGTCCCCGGCGAGCTTCCCCCGATCGAAGAGGCATATCCATGAGTGGCCTGGCTGGGCTAACCTTGCGCGTGCGCGAAACAGAGATGGTTTCGCCAATTCTGAAACGCTTTGTCTTCGAATCGGCTAACAACGCGCCTTTGCCGTCAACAGGCGCCGGCGCTCATCTGCGGCTGATGCTGAAAGACCGGGAGCGAAAGTTCCGCAATGCCTATTCGATTGCCGCGTCGGCCTCGGATAACAGCACTTATGAGATTATCGTGCGCCGCGTACAAAATTCGCGCGGCGGCTCTGTCTTTCTACACGACCATGTCAATGCCGGAATGATTTTAGAAGCGGATTTTCCGGGCAACCTCTTTCCGCTTTCGCAAGTCGCTCGCAAGCACCTGCTATTCAGCGGCGGCATCGGCATTACGCCTTTTCTTGGTTATCTCGCTCATCTGAAAGGGACGCCCGCGGCTTTCGAGTTGCACCATTTCTGCCGCGCCGAAGAAGTGCAGACGTTCAAACGCTTGCTGCCTGTATCCGACGGCGGAAAAATTCATCTCCATCCCGAGCTTATCACCCAGTTTCAGCTCATCGAGGCGTTGCAGACACAACCCTTGGGCACGCATCTTTATGTTTGCGGCCCCGAAATCTTTATGGATATGGTGCTGGCAGCGGCACGGTCGCAGGGCTGGCCTTCCTCGAAGCTTCACTCCGAATCCTTCGGCGGCGCGCATGCCGGCGGTGCTCCCTTTGTCGCGGTCCTCAAACGCAGCGGGATCGAGAGTCACGTTCCGGAAGACCAGACTTTGCTTGAGGCGATCGAGGCCGCGGGCATCGAGCCGCCTAGCCTCTGTCGGGGCGGGGCTTGCGGGCAATGCATGACCGAAGTTCTCGAAGGAACACCCGAGCATCGGGACCACTACCTGAGCCCCGAGGAACACGCCGCGGGCCGTGCGATGATGATTTGCGTTTCGCGCGCAAAAGGGGACCGCATCGTCCTCGATCTTTGAACCGCATTGCCGCGCCGCGACGAACAAACTTAGAATGAGCGAGGAATCCCATGGGCATAGCTTTCAAGCCCGCCGAAACGTTCCGTGACGACTTCACCTATCGCAACAGCGATGCGGGCATTTTGCGCTTCCCGTTTCCCTTCGGCGAAGACGCTTACATGTATTCGGTCAATATCGAACCGCATGTGCCCGCTGGGCCATCGGCCGCCTACGAGCATACGTTCGACGTCGACGAACATTACGTTGCCGAGTGCCGCGAACGCGCCCGCGTTCTTGAGCTCGAGCCCGGCCGCTGCAAAGTGCTGCCGCATATGATGGCGGCGCAATGGGACACGCTCGAACTCATCATGGAGAGCTTTGCGCGCGATTACCCGGAATATTTTTCGCTCTCCAAAGATGGTACGACTTGGACGTGGCAAAACCTGCCGCTCGGCATCAAGGATCAATTCACGTTCGGCGATGCCTCGACGCTGCCTTATGAGCCTTTCGAATATATCACCCGCCAAGCGCAGGGCGATTTCACGCTCCAAGATCAGCGCAACGACAATCTCTTCGTCGACGGCGGCATGGTCACGACGCAGGCGGACTGGTCGCTCGAATTCGATATCGGCATGAGCTTCCACGAGTGGCATGCGCCGGTCCCATTGGCGCATCAGATTGGGGTTTTCGACCGGGCGCTGAAGTTTCTCCTGCGTCTGCAACAGGCGCAGCCGGTGCGCCGGCTCAATTGGACGATGACGATCAATCCGCGACTGGATACGAGCCCCGAGAATTATCCTGTCTGGGGTCCTGATCGCACGACGGTTACGTCGGAGAACGTCGCACAGAAAGTTCATTTGCGCGTCGAATTGCAGACTTTGTTTCGCTTGCCGCGCTCGAACGCGATCCTGTTCGGAATCCGTTGCTATCTGGCGAGCGTAGGGGAGCTCGCCCGGGTCGAAAAATGGCGCAAGCGGCTGCACCGCGTCCTGCGCGATCTGCCGCCGGAGCTCGAAGGCTACAAGGGGCTCGGCCGTTATCGCCAAATGGTGATCGATCATCTCGCGCCGTTCGACGACGGCGCTGTGCTCACCAAGGGATGCGAGCCGGACCAAACGGTGCTTGCTTCCTGATTGCCGCCTTGGCCGGCCGTCGCGCGCCGGCCAAGGTCTCAGCCTGGGTCAATCGGCTAAAGGCAGGCCATTCGTCGCCAATATGGCGCGTAGGTCGCGGATCGGCGGGAAGACTTCCTGGTTCCAATCGCTGCCTTGATCGTCATGGGCTTTCTGCTCCATCTCGACGATGGCGCGGTCCTCGGCGAAAACGCGGTTGGTAAAATAGGCAAGCACCGGCCAGGCGAGATCGAGCAGCGGGGCCATTTTGGGTCGGCGAACCGAAAGAACAATGAAGGTTCGATTGAGGCGCTGCGCGCGATCGACGGGCGTATAGCCGAGCCAAACGTCAAGGACCGGCGCGCCGTCAGATATCCAAAACTTCAGAGTCTGATGCGGATAGTCGGTGCGGATCGTCATGCGATCGCGCGAGACCTGGGACTGTCCGCGCAAGGCGCCG
Source organism: Pseudomonadota bacterium (assembly GCA_021780275.1). The sequence continues at coordinate 1,023 of JAJXZC010000582.1, read as the reverse complement.
ACGATGACCGCTTCACCGAAGGGCGGCTTTTGATCCGGCCGCATGAAGCTATAATCGACCTCGATCCAATCGTCACCTGAGCGCCGGCCGAGATAGCGCGGGAAAACCTTTCCGGTCGTGGCGCGGTGCAGAAACTGATGGTTCATGTCCATCAAATTCTCATGCATGAAGGAGTAATGACAGGCGACCGTTTCGCCGAAGCAACGCGTCTTATAAGATCGGTCGGCGAACGCGCCGACAGCGGCGGGCGGTGCGTCGGGCGCGTTGTCGCCGGGCCAGACAAAGACCAGCCCGTCCACTTCGTGGCAAGGATAGGCCTTGACCCCGTTCGGCAATTTATCTTTCCCGAGATAAGGGACATCGACGCAGCGCCCGGATGCGTCGTAACTCCAGCCGTGATAGCAGCAACGCACGACGCAGCCGTCGATGAGTCCGCGTGACAAAGGCACCTGTCGATGCGCGCAACGATCTTCAAGCGCGAAAATGCCCCCGGCTTTGGGGCGAATGAGGACGAGCGGCTCGCCGGCAAAACTTGTGGAGAAAGGCTTCCCAGCTTTAACGTCGCGGGACCAGGCGACAGGATACCAATGGTCGGGATGCGCGCCAATTTTGCGAAGATCGAAATCGGCAACAGCTAAGGCCGTGTCCGTATGTTCAAGCATTCAGGCTTTTCCCCGTCGGGCGCGATTCGCAAAGCTCGGCAGATTGCCGCGGACGCCGAAAGGAGACACGTGCCGCATCACCCTCGGCGCGAACGATAGGCTGCTCGATCTAACGTCGCAAGGCGACCGGACCGTGGCATTCCGTCCGCTTGCGCGCTGGTGAAACAGGGCCTTGGCCGTTGACGCAATAAGCGCGAGGATCCGCCCTCGCGATGCAATTGCTCATGTCATTGATCAAAAATCCAAAAAGTCTGATCTGATCTTCGCGTTGGTTTTCAGCTCTTTATCGGCGCATCGGCTCCTGCAGACCAGCAAGACAATGTCTGCACAAAAGAGGGCCGAGGATATGACAAAGCCATGC
>JAJXZC010000436.1 GCA_021780275.1 Pseudomonadota bacterium | reverse complement strand
GCGTCGGAATTCTGCAGCTCAATGTCGGTCCGAGCGGGCTTGATTATTCTGCCCAGGATCGCGCGGCGTATCTGAATGCGGACCTCCAGACCCAGGTGAATGGCTGGGCCGCCACCGCGAATTCCAACGCCAGCAGTTCCGGCTATCAGACGCTTCTCGGCGCCTACGACGGCGGAACCCCGATCAACGGCTATCCTGTCACCGCCGGCATGTTGGCCGCCTGCGAGCAATTCGGGGCGCGCGTGTGCAACAATAATGTCCAGTCCCTGCAATCGTCGGGCAGTTGCGGCTCCTATACCGATGGGACCAGCCACACCGGCGGCCAAACCATCTGTTCCTGGGGGCATGCCGCCGACCAGCAGGCCGCCAATCAGAATTGCCAGATGAACGGACAAAAGGGCGGGACCAATTGCCCCGACAATAATACGACCCCCGGGGGCGTGATTACGCCGTCGCCGAGCGACGCGCCCCTGACTCTTCCGGATAATGTCGGATGATCGGCGCCATGACGCGACCCTGCCGGAATTTCCTCGTCGTGCTTCTGTGTGCGGTCGCGCTCGTGGCGCCGGGCGCAAAGCTCGACGCCCAACAAGCGACGCCGACCGCAAAATTGCCGGTCTTCGATATCCCGCTGTCAGGCGCGACTTTTGAAACCGGGGATACCTGGATCCAGGGCGGCGAGAGGTTCCGGCTCTATGGCGTCCAGTCCTGCATCCGGGGAACCACATTCACCAATGCCGCAGGAAGGAAAGGCGATTGCGGCGAGGCTTCGCTTGTCTATTTCGCGACGCTGACCCGCGACACCAAGCCACGCTGCACTGCCATCGCGCGCTCGGGCGCGCCGCCGCTGATCTATGCCGTCTGCGCGGCTCACATTGGACGGACTTCACTCGATCTCGGCACGATCTTGATCACTCAGGGCTTTGCCTTTGCCGCCGCCGACGTCAGGGGCCGGGCCGTTAATTTTGCTTACGCGGTTGCCGAAGCCGATGCGAAGGCCCATCGGCGCGGCCTATGGGCTTCGCTCGACCTTCCTTATCCGAACGCTATTCTCGCGCGCGCCGCCCGGCAGGCCGGTGGCCCGGCGTCTGGCCGATGAAGGCGCGCGCCGGCGATATTGCGCGCCTGCTCCACGGTCGGCCGGAAGGAACGGGATTCCTGTGCCGCTGTCCGGTCCCGACTCACGGGAAACGGCGCGGCGACATGCGCCCCTCGCTGGGTGTCTCGGATGGCCGGGAGGTTTGGTGGTTCATTGTTTTGCCGGATGTCGGGCTTCTGAGATTTTTCGCGCCCTGAATCATCTCGCGCCCGGGTCGGAATGGGCCGAGAGGAAGGAACAGGCTCCAGCCTTTCCATCGCGCAAGGCGGCGCGGACGACAAGCGAGCTGGCGCGAAAACTTTGGCGCTCTGCTTTGCCGGTCGCGGGGACGCAGGTCGAAGCCTATTTGAGGGCGCGGGGATTCGCTGTGCCGCTCCCGCCAACCATTCGCTTTCTGCCGTCCTATCGCTATGATCGCGCGCGCCGCTTTCCCTGCATGATCGCTGCGGTTCAGGCGCCGTCACGCGTTCTGGTCGCGGTCCAGCTGACGTTTCTCGATCCTTCCGGTCGGTCGAAAGCCGATGTTCCTTCACCCCGCCGCGCCGTCGGGCCCCTTGGCGATGGATTGCTGCGCACTGCGCCGGCGGCAAGCCATATCGGGCTCGCGGAAGGGTTTGAGAGCGCTTGGGGCGCCTCGTTGCTGCACGAGGGAATGCCGGTTTGGGCGACGTTGGGCGCGGAGAGGGTTTCTATTGTTACCCTGCCGCCGATCGTCTCGCGCGTCACTGGCTCGATGGTGAGGCCGGCGCGGCGGAAGAAGACTTCCGTTTGCCGCATTCCTTCCGGGCCGAGCTGGCGTTCAATCATGATCGACAGCTCGACGTAGTTGGCGACGCTGATGCGGCAGATATCCGCATTGTGGATAAAGTTGGGCGCAGAAAAATCTTGCAGCGGCGCGAGGCGGATTCGGCGCGGATGAGCTTACCGATTCATACAGCTTTTTGTCGCGTTCTCGACCCTTGTCCGCTCACCGGCAGCTAAAGCTAATTCCAGTTATCAAGCCCGTAGGTGGTCGTCGGCGAACAACGACCAGACCGCGACAAATAGCGCGGCAATCAGCGGCCCGATCACCATCCCGTTCATGCCAAACGACGTCAGCCCACCAACAGTTGCAATGAGCACAACGTAGTCCGGTAACCGGATTCCCTTGCCGACCAGCGGAGGCCGCAAGAGATTATCAATGGCGGTGTTCCCGATCCCGCAAACCGCAAACAAAGCGATCGCTTTCCAGTAGTGGCCGGAGACAAAGAAATAGACAGCGGCGGGCGCCCAGATCAGCGCAGCTCCGATGGCGGGAAGGAGCGAAAGAATTGTCATGAGCACGAACCAGAGAAGAACTGCCTCGACTCCCAAGATCCAAAACATGGATCCCGCGATCGCACCCTGAACGGCCGCGACGATAACACTGCCCCTGACGGTCGCCTTAACGACGGCGGTGAACCTATCCACAAGCAGGTCGGTATGGCGCTCGCTGAGGGGACAGGCGCGTCGAACTGCGCTCGCCAGTGCTGCGCCGTCACGAAAGAGGAAAAACAGGATGTATAGCATCAATGCGAGGTTGATCAAAAATTGACCGGCGCCTTGCCCGAGGGTGACCGCACCCGATGCTATCGTCTGACTCGCCCGCCCGACAAAGGACGTGAATCCTGATTGGATTTCGGTGAAACTTCCAAGATTGAGCGCCGACATGGCGCTGGTGAGAAGCGGCGGCAAAGCGCTCCTGATTTGATCCAGAACCGAAGCCGGATCCAACTCTCGCGCGCTGATCCGATCGTAGACGTTTGCTGCTTCGCGCGTTAGCGACGCAAGGACGATCGAACCTGGAACAACAACAATGCAAACGCAGGCCAAGACCGAAAGGGAAGCAGCCAAGTTGCGGCGACCACCGGTGCGCCGTTCGAGGTTTCGTCTGAGAGGATCAAACAAGATCGAGAGAATGACCGCCCACAGAATCGCGCCATAATACGGGAATAACAGCCATATAAATGCGGCAGTGACCGCGACCACAACAGCTGCAAAACTAGCTTTTTCAATAGCCAATTTGGGTATCCAGGTCATACTCGCCTCCGTAAGACGTTTGCTGAGCAGCCCAGTTTCGGCGTTAAATCATTTTGGCTGCAGGCGATCAGACAATCCGTACGTTGAATTGGTTATTCAGATTCGGCCACAGCCAAAAATCGACGCCATTGAAAAATTTGATTGGGTAGCGCACCCACCCTAACCGTTGAGAATTCAGCACGTCCGCTCGCCCAAACATGACACCGATCACTTAGGGTTCGTGGCGCCTTGTCCATTGGCGCAATCCTTTTCAAAATCTCGAAAGACATAACTCAATGCCGGCCAATTTCGGGAAGACAAATCACGATATTGTACGAGCGAAGGCCCGTTCCGCTCTTGGCATCACAAAGTCTACCGGCGCGCGTTTTCCCGCGCGGATGACGTCAGCAAGGCTCGAAGCAAGAGCTTAATGTGAGCAGCGATATAGGCCGTTTCGTTGAACGCTTGGCGTTCGTCGAAAATAAGCCGCATCAAAGTGAGCAATGCGGCAGGCGCGACGACGATCTCGGCGCCTTGCTGCGCAATATCTGGATCAAATTCACCGCTATCGATCCCCGCCGCCAATAAGTCCGAAATAATGCGCATAGCCGGAACAAAAAAATCCAGATAATAGCGCTCGACAAGATTGGGGAAGGACTTTCCTTCTGACACCATAAATCGGATGAGTTCGCGTCCATGGCGATCTTGGGCGCAACGCCCATAAATATATTCGAGGAAGGCTCGGAGCCGTTCCGCATTGCTGCCCACCGCCGACGCGAGCGTCGCGTCGGCGGAAGCCAGAATGCCCTGCGAATAACGGGTTACCATGGCTTCAAACAGGCATTCCTTGGTCTTGAAATAGAAATAAATCGCACCCTTTGTGACGCCCGCGCGCGCGGCGACGTCTTCCATGCGTGTGGCGGCAAAGCCGCGCTCTGCGAAGGCTTCAAATGCCGCCTCAAGAATCTCGCCAGGTCGTTGAGCCTTACGTCGCGCACGCTCCGCCATAATCTTCTCCGGGTTTGCCGCCGGCCTGATAGCGAGCGGACCAGACCCAGTTTGGTTGAACGCCGGCGCACAAAACCGGCATAACGCTCGCGCCACGGGATTCGCAATTATGCGTTCGAAAATCTTGCCGTCCGCTTTTCGACAAAAGCGCCCATGCCTTCCTTCTGATCGCCTAGGGCGAACAGGGATTGGAAGACCCGTCGCTCGAAGCGCACGCCTTGGCTCAGCGGCATTTCGAAGGCTACATTCACCGCTTCCTTCGTCAATCGCGCGACCGGTAGCGACATGGCGGCGATCGCCGTCGCGGCCGCCATCGTCTCATCCATGAGGCGATCAACGGGGACCACGCGAGATACCAGGCCCGAGCGCTCAGCCTCGTTGACGTCCATCATGCGGCCCGTGAGACACATATCCATCGCCTTCGCCTTGCCGACCGCTCGGGTGAGCCGCTGCGATCCGCCAATGCCTGGCATGACGCCGAGCTTGATTTCAGGCTGTCCAAACTTCGCTGTTTCGGAGGCAATGACGAAATCGCACATCATCGCCAACTCGCAGCCGCCGCCCAACGCGAAGCCGGACACGGCCGCAACAATCGGTTTGCGAACCTGCGCCAAGCGATCCCAGAGATGAAACCAGTCGAGGCGATGGGCGTCGATATAAGAAAGGTTTTGCATCTCCTTAATGTCCGCGCCGGCCGCGAAGGCCTTCTGCGAGCCAGCAATAACGATGCAGCCGATTTCTTCGCTCTCGTCGAGCTTGGCGAGAGCGTCCGCCATGTCAATGGCGCTCTGAACATTGAGCGCATTCAACGCCTGCGGGCGATTGAGCGTCACGAGGGCAACACGGCCGCGCTGTTCGACTAGCAGGGTTTCATAATTACGAAGTTGTGACTCGGCCATTGTTCTCAGGCTCCAGATGCGGTGCGAATGGAATTAATAACACCCGAGAAATCGGAAGAGTCCCCGCCAGACGCAACGAATTCCTCATAGATCCGCGTGGCGTGCTGCCCCAATGCGGTCAGCGCGGACACGTCGTGGGCCGCTTCTTCGGCAAGTTTCAAATCCTTGAGCATCAGCGGAGCGGCGAAGCCGGGCTTGTATTGATTATTGGCCGGGCTGGTCGGCACAGGACCGGGCACCGGACAATATGACGTAAGAGACCAGCACTGGCCAGACGAAGTCGACGCGACGTCAAACAGCGCCTGATGCGAAAGTCCGAGTTTCTCGCCGAGCACGAAAGCTTCGGAAACAGCGATCATCGAAATGCCCAGGATCATATTGTTGCATATTTTCGCGGCCTGCCCGGCTCCAGCCGCGCCGCAATGCACGAGCTTCTTGCCCATGGCGGAGAGGACCGGCCTGGCTGCCTCAACGACTTCAGTCTCGCCGCCAATCATGAACGTAAGCGTGCCGGCGCCAGCGCCGCCGACGCCGCCCGAAACCGGGGCATCGACCGATTTCATTCGGGCCGCGGCGGCGGCCTCGTGCGCGGCGCGTGCGCTCGAAATGTCGACGGTCGAGCAATCGATAAACAGGGTTCCGGGTTTGGCCGCCGCCAGAAGCCCGGTGTCGCCGTTCAAAGCGCCGAGCAGATGCTTGCCGGACGGCAGCATAGTCACGACCACATCCGCGCTCCAGACCGCCTCCGAACCGGATGCGCTGGCCAGGATTCCGCCTTCGCGCGCCTTGTCCATTGCGACCGAGGAAAAATCGAAACCGGCGACCTGATGGCCAGCCTTGGCCAAGTTCAGCGCCATGGGCAGCCCCATATTGCCAAGGCCGATGAAAGCAATTTGCGCCATAACGAACTCCATCCTTATTTCGCGGATTCGATCAACTTGCGCGCGACGATGACGCGCATGATTTCGTTGGTTCCTTCGAGGATCTGATGGACGCGTAGGTCCCGGACGATCTTCTCGACCCCATATTCGGAGAGGTAGCCGTATCCGCCGTGAAGCTGCAGCGCCTCGTTTGCCGCGTTGAAACAGGCATCGGTGACAAATTTTTTGGCCATCGCGCAGAACTGCGTGGCGCGGGGATCTTTCGCGTCCAGCGCGCTGGCCGCGCGCCACAGGAAAGTCCGTGAGGCCTCGATATCGATGGCCATGTCTGCCAGACGGAATTGCAGGGCCTGGAATTCATTGAGCCGGCGACCGAAAGCCTGGCGGTCGGTCATATAGGACAGGGCTTTATCGAGCGCAGCCTGAGCGCCACCGAGCGAACAAGCTGCGATGTTGAGGCGTCCGCCGTCGAGACCCGCCATGGCGATCTTGAAACCCTGGCCCTCAACGCCAAGCAGATTGGACGCCGGAACACGGCAATCCTCGCAGATCACTTGCCGAGTCGGCTGTGCATTCCAACCCATTTTTTTCTCATTGGCCCCGAAGGAAAGGCCGGGCGTGTCTTTCTCAACGATAAAGGCGGACACGCCGGCCGGTCCGGCATCGCCGGTCCTGGCCATAACGATATAGACGTCGGACGTTCCGGCGCCAGAGATGAATTGCTTGACGCCGTTCAGGACATAGGCGTCGCCATCCTTCGCCGCGCGCATTTTCAACGCCCCGGCGTCGGAGCCCGCAGCAGGCTCCGTGAGGCAATACGAGCCGAAACGATCCATCGTGCAAAGCGAGTGAACGAATTTCGCCCGCTGCGCCTCATCGCCGAACCGGTCGAGCATCCACGTGACCATATTGTGGATCGACACATAGGCCGCGACCGAAGGGCAGCCGGAAGCCAAAGCTTCGAAAATTAGGGCCGCGTCGAGCCGGGTAAGGCCGGACCCGCCAAATTCCTCGCGCGTATAAATCCCTGCCATGCCGAGGGCAGCGGCCTTGCGAAGGACGTCGATCGGGAAATGTTTTTCCTGATCCCATTCGATCGCCCGAGGCGCGAGCTCTTCCTGCGCGAAACTCTGCGCCATTTCTCGAATGGCGCGCTGTTCTTCGTTCAGGTCGAACTGCCGGATCGTATCCGGCGAAACATGATCCATCATCTTCTGATCCAGTGATCTGGCGATCCGTCCGAAACGGAGCCCGCCTTACAGTCAAGATTTCCGAGCGAAACCGAGAGTCTGCAGCGCCGCCATGATATCGTCGAGCACTCCCGGCTCGTCGATGGTCGCTGGCATTTTCCACTCAGAGGAATCGGCAATTTTCTGCATGGTGCCTCGCAGGATCTTGCCGGAGCGTGTTTTCGGCAAACGATCGACGATCGTCACAAGCTTGAACGCGGCGACAGGACCAATGCGATCGCGCACCAATTGCACCAATTCGACCTTGATCGTCTCGTGATCACGATCGACACCCGACTTTAGGACGACGAGACCAACAGGAACCTGACCCTTCAGTTCATCGGCCGGACCAATTACAGCGCATTCCGCGACATCGCGATGAGACGCCAGCACCTCTTCCATCGCACCCGTCGAGAGGCGATGGCCTGCGACATTGATGACGTCGTCTGTCCGGCTCATAATGTAAATATAGCCGTCCTCGTCTATATAGCCGGCGTCTCCGGTGGAGTAATAGCCGGGATGCGCCGTCATGTAAGATTTGACGAAGCGCTCGTCGGCATTCCAAAGGGTCAGCAACGCACCCGGTGCCATCGGCAGCTTGATGACGATATTGCCCTGCGTCCCACGCGGAACCTCGTGATTGCCGTCGTCGACGCACCGCACGTCCCATCCCGGAAGGGCGACTGCCGTCGAGCCAGGCTTGATTGGAAATGCCTCAATTCCCAAAGGGTTGCCGGCGATGGGCCAACCCGTTTCGGTCTGCCACCAATGATCAATCACGGGAACACCGAGGTGTGTTCGCGCCCATTCCAACGTTTCAGGATCGGTGCGTTCACCCGCCAAAAACAAGGCCCGTAGGCTGGAAAGGTCGTACTTTTTGACGAAGTGGCCTTCGGGATCCTCGCGGCGAATCGCGCGCAAAGCGGTCGGCGCCGTAAACAACACGACCACCCGATGATCCGCGATCAGCCGCCAGAAGGTTCCCGCGTCAGGTGTGCCGACGGGTTTACCCTCGAAAAGCACCGCTGTCGCCCCATGCAGCAACGGTCCATACGTAATGTAGGAATGGCCGACCTGCCATCCGATGTCGGACGCTGCCCAGAAGGTTTCACCGGGTTGGGTGTTGTAAAGATTGTCCATGGTCCATTTCAGGACCACGGCGTGGCCGGCATTGTCGCGAACGACGCCCTTGGGCTGCCCCGTCGTGCCGGACGTATAAAGAATATAAAGAGGATCGCTGGCCCCAACCGGTGTAGGGGGAACAGGTGCCCCAATGATTTCGCTCCAATCGAGATCGCGCCCGGCGATCAGAGGGGCCGCCACCTGACGACGCTGCAGAATGGCGCAGAAATTCGGCTTGTGCCGCGCCATTTCGATCGCTTGGTCGAGCATCGGTTTGTAGGGCACGATGCGCGTAGCCTCGACGCCGCAGGAAGCCGAAAGGATCGCTTTCGGTTGCGCGTCATCGATGCGGGTCGCGAGTTCGCTGGCGGCGAAACCGCCAAAAACGACCGAATGAATGGCGCCGAGCCGCGCGCAGGCCAGCATAGCCATCACCGCCTCGGGCACGCCAGGCATGTAAATGACGACGCGGTCGCCTTTGCCGATGCCACGAGCGGAAAGTCCGCCGGCAAGCCGCGCGACCTCGTCTAGCAATTCGGCATAGGTAAATTTGCGAATCGTTCCAGTGACTGGCGAATCGTAAATCAGCGCTGCCTGATTGGCGCGCCCGTTCTCGACGTGGCGGTCGAGCGCATTGTAACAGGTGTTCAACCCGGCGCCGAAAAACCAGCGCACGAAAGGCTCATTCGATCGGTCGCAGATCTTTTCCCATTTCTTCGACCAGGAAATGCCCGAGGCGACCTCGCTCCAAAATTCATCAGGGTGATCGAGTGACTGCCGATATATGGCGCGGTAGCCCATCCTGTTCCTCCCAAATTGATCATCGCCCTCGATCGCGTCAGTGGCGAGGATCGGGCGGGCGATTGGCATTCGCGTCTGGCGCGCGAATTGGCGGCAGAGGATAGCGGCAAGGCCGACGACGAAAATGGGCGAAAAAGCAAGACTGATCTGCGCAAACACGGCAACATGAGCGGTGTGACGCCCCTGACGCGGCATTCCCGCACAATTATTCCGCGCCTTTGGGCGTTGAGAACCGCGCCGCGCTTCGTCAATAAGGCCGAAACCAACTTGGGAGGACAGAATGGTTGCCGAACTGAAGCATTTCATCGGCGGGAAGCACGTCAAAGGGACATCCGGCCGTTTCAGCGACGCCTATAAGCCGATGACCGGCGAGGTCATTTCTCGCGTCCCTCTCGCTAGTGCCGCGGAAGTGCGCGCCGCCGTGGAGAATTCCCGCGACGCGCAGCTGGCGTGGGCCGCGACCAATCCGCAACGGCGCGCCCGCGTCCTGATGAAATTCGTCGAACTGCTCAACCGCGACATGAATGAACTCGCGGAGTTGCTTGCCCGCGAACACGGCAAAACCGTCCCCGACGCGCGCGGCGACATCCAGCGTGGTCTTGAGGTCGCCGAATTCTGCATCGGTGCGCCCCATCTGCTCAAAGGCGAATATACCGACGGCGCGGGCCCCGGCATCGACATTTATTCAATGCGCCAGCCTCTCGGCGTCGTCGCGGGAATCACGCCCTTCAATTTCCCCGCGATGATCCCAATGTGGAAATTCTGCCCGGCGATCGCCGCCGGCAATGCCTTCATCCTCAAGCCGTCGGAACGCGATCCCGGCGTGCCGCTGCGCCTCGCCGAGCTCATGATCGAGGCCGGATTGCCAGCCGGCATCCTCAATGTCGTCAATGGCGACAAGGAAGCCGTGGACGCCATTCTCGACGATCCAGATATCAAGGCCATCGGCTTCGTCGGCTCCACCTCGATTGGCGAATATATCTACTCGCGAGGGACCGCCCATGGAAAGCGCGTGCAGGCCTTCGGCGGTGCCAAAAACCACATGGTCGTCATGCCTGACGCCGACATGGATCAGGTCGTCGACGCGCTCATCGGCGCGGGCTACGGCTCAGCCGGCGAGCGCTGCATGGCCATTTCAGTCGCCGTTCCAGTTGGCGAAGAGACGGCGAACCGCCTTGTGGAGCGTCTGATTCCGCGCGTCGAATCGCTGAAGATCGGCCCCTCGACGGACGCCACTGCGGATTATGGCCCCGTCGTCACCCGCGCCCATCTCGAAAAGGTGAAATCCTATATCGACGTGGGCGTTCAGGAAGGTGCGAAACTGCTCGTCGACGGCCGCAATTTCTCGCTGCAAGGCTATGAAAACGGCTTCTATCTCGGCGGCTGCCTGTTCGATCACGTCACGACGGATATGCGGATCTACAAAGAGGAGATCTTCGGCCCGGTGCTGTCGGTCGCCCGCCAAAAGTCCTACAATGACGCTCTCCGCATCGTGAATGACCACGAATATGGCAACGGCGTCGCGATTTACACCCGCGACGGCGACGCCGCGCGCGATTTCGCGTCGCGCGTCAATGTCGGCATGGTCGGCGTCAACGTGCCGATCCCGGTGCCGATCGCCTATTACACCTTCGGCGGCTGGAAGCGTTCAGCCTTCGGCGACCTCAACCAGCATGGCCCGGACGCCTTCCGCTTCTATACCAAGACCAAGACCGTGACGGCGCGGTGGCCGTCCGGCGTCAAAGACGGCGCCAGTTTCGTTATTCCGACGATGAATTGACGCCAGGCCGGTCCGGTTCGCCTCTGGCGTCCGGGCCGGCTTTCTCAATGCGACCGAACCCGCTTAAGGCGGATCGAGGAAAAGTGCCTTCTCCCGCTCGACCAAGGCGTAGAGGTAATCGGCGACGGCTCGCACCTGGGGAAATTTCCGCCCGTCGGCGTGCATCAATAGATAGAAGCTTCGGAAGATCGACAATTGCTCAGGCAAAATAGGGTGAAGTTGCGGGTAGGCCTGGGCCAGAAACCTCGGCAATATGGCTATTCCGACACCCGCAAGCGTCGCTTGCAATTGTGCAATAAGATTGGCGCTGCGAATCTGCGCCGATAATCCCGGAAGAATTTGGGGTAGATAATCGAGCTCCGGCGTGAACAGCAACTCACTGATATAACTGATGAGCCGATGGCTCTTGAGTTCCTCGGCCGCTTTGACTGGCCCGTTCGCGGTGAGATAATCCTCGGACGCGTACAGAAACAGGCGATAGTCAACGAGCTTGCGGCCAATGATTTGGCCGTCTCGTGGCAAGGTGAGCCCGATGGCGATATCAGCCTCACGCTTGGACAGGCTGAACAAACGGGCGGTGGCGACCAGCTCCAGCTGAAGTTCCGGGTGCCGCCCGGCGAGTTCGCCAAGGCGCGAAGCTAAAAAAATGGAACCAAAACCGTCCGGCGCGCCGATCCGTACGGAGCCCGTCAATCGCGCTTGTTCGCCCGAGATTTGCGCTTGCCCCGCCCTGATTTCGGTTTCGATCGCTTCAGCTATTGCGGCTGCCCGCCGACCTGCATCGGTTAATTCGTAGCCGGTCTTACGGCGGGCGAAACACTTCGCGCCGAGTTCTTCCTCGAGCCGATCGATGCGTCGAATAATCGTGGCGTGGTCGACGCCTAATCGCTTTGCCGCAGCAGATATGGTGCCCTCGCGCGCCACCGCGAGACAGAATTGCAAATTGTTCCAGTCGAAGCTCATTTTGGTCTCATTTCGATTGCTTCGCGAAACGGCACAGTTTCCGTTTCACGGCGCTCCTGGCCTCCTAGTTCTATCCCGTGTGGACGCACATTGGCTGCGCGAAATTCGGCTATTTGCGGTTTGTCCGTGTCTTTCTATAGGTGGGTCCGTATCTGGCAAAGAGGCGAGGAATGAACGAACAAGCCGACATTGTCTTCGAGCGGGACGCGGGGCTCGCCATTGTCACGCTGAACCGTCCGCGCGCGCTGAATGCGTTGACGTATCCCATGGTTCAGGAGATGACGCGCCAACTGGAAAAATGGATGAGCGATCCAGATGTTCGGGTCGTCATGATCCGGGGCGCGGGCGAGCGTGGGCTCTGCGCAGGCGGAGACATCCGTTCCATCTATGATGCCGCGAATTCCGGAGAAATGTGGCCCATTCGCTTCTGGCGCGACGAATATCGGCTTAATCGGATGATTTCTGAATATCCGAAACCCGTCGTTGCGCTGATGCACGGCATCGTCATGGGCGGCGGCATTGGCGTATCGGCTCATGCGTCCCACCGGATCGTCACCGAAACGACGAACATAGCCATGCCTGAGGTCGGCATCGGACTGATCCCCGACGTCGGGGGCACCTATTTGCTGTCGCATGCGCCGGGCGAATTGGGAACGCATCTGGCCTTGACGGGAGGCCGCATCGAGGCGACCGACGCCATCGCACTGGGATTCGCCGACTATCATATCCGTGCGATCGAAGCGAACAGAGTGGCTGGTCATCTCGCCAAGGCGCGGAATCGAAGCGATGTCGAGAAGATATTGGTTGATTTTGTCACGCCGGCCGGCGACGCGCCCCTGCTTCGGGAGCGGAGTTGGATCGACCAAGCATATGCCGTGGACGAGGTCGAGACAATTTGCAATCGGTTGAGGGAACGCTCCGAGCCTGCAGCGGCGGAGGCCCTGAAAGCCATCGAACGCAATTCGCCCACATCGCTCAAAGTGACGTTGCGCGCGCTGCGCAAGGCGCGCGCGTTCGGTAAGCTCGCTCCCTGCTTCGACATGGAATTGTCGTTGGTCAGTCATTGTTTCCAGAGTCACGATTTGAAGGAAGGCATCCGCGCTGCAATCATCGACAAAGACCGCAATCCATCTTGGTCGCCGATACGCCTTGAGAAAGTGAGCCGCCGAGCAGTCGATGATTTCTTCGTCTTGCCTGAAGTGGCTCTGGGTGTCCTGCTGACCTAACGGCATTTGCGTTCTGATTACGGCGCGCCCACAGCACCCTCATGGCAATAGCCTGAGCGCGCGGCCTTTCGCGACCGCCGCCGACCGGTTCTTCACGTCCAGTTTGAAATAGAGATTGGAGAGGTGCCATTTGATGGTGCGGATCGAGACCGACAGGCGTTCAGCGATCTGGGAATTGTCGAGCCCGGCATCGAGATAATGTAGCAACTCAATTTCACGAGGCGTAGGCGGAGCGACAACGCCTTCGCCATTTTTTGAAGTACTGCCAGTGGCGCCTTTCTGCAGACCGGAAAGTCCGAAGATATGCGCCAGCGTCCCTAGCTCGTCCATATTCGTTAAGCCAAGTTCTTTCGGCTTCGAGTTCTCGTGGATGAAGGCCATCAATTTCTGGCGTTTCATATAAGGTCGGTAGATTTCGCGCTTCGTCGTCAGCATGATCGCCCTCGTAAAGGCCCTGAGGGCTGTCGCACGCGCGTCGATCCGAAAACACGCATCGACGCTAGAAAGGAAGAGTTCGATCTGATCCAGACGACGCCCGGTTTCGACAGCGCGCCGAATTTCCTGTTGGAAAAGCTCATGCGCGGCATTGAAATGGCCAGATGCCAACAATAGGACTCCGCCTGTCATTCTGGCCGCGGACTGCTCCATTTCAGAGGCATTCATCGACAGGCTTTCGGGCCAGCCTCTCTTGACGCTCCAGCCCCACTCCTCAGCGCGATTGATTGCCGCTTCGGCCTGTCCAGACTCCGCCAATTCTCTTATCAATTTGAGCTCGAAAAGTACGCCGATGCGCTTCGGATATGTTTTAACGATTGAACGTAATTCGTCCAATGTAAAGACCGATCGCCCGCTAACAACGGACGCGATGGCCACCTCTAGTCCAACCCAGGTTGTGTCGGGGACGCCATTGGCGGCCGCACGATCGAGATGCTCAGCAATCAAGCTTTCGGCCTCGGCAAACTCACCTGCTTCCAAGAGCCCGCGCGCTCGAACAGTCGCCAGAACCGATAAGATGCTCGAATTTGGACCGATTTGCATCCTTGCGGCGCCTTCCAACGCCGCCAATTCTCGGATCGCGGTGGCAGGATTCCCTTGGACGATTTCGCGAATGGCATCCAAGGCCGCCACCCAGCAGCGTCCATAAATGCTGTCGGACCGCGATATTGCCGCCTGCGCGATCTGAATCGAAAAGCGTGCGGTAGTGTAATCCTGTTTCGAAAACCGGGCGATGCCAAGTCCGCCGGCGGCGGCGACGCCTATTTCAAACGGCTCGCCATCGGGATTTTGCTCAAGCCACCGTTCGGCGACCTTGATCGCACTATCCGTCGCGTCCAGATGGATCGAAGCCGCGATTTCGGCTATCGCAAGTTTTGAACGCAACGCTTTCGCTGTGGGACAATCTTCGACTTTCGCGATCTCGACATAGGCCGCCCGAATTTCATCACTGGCTTCGGCAAAGCGGCGTTCGAAAAGCAACGCCCACGCATACCAGAAGGTCGCGAGCGGTCCGCGCTTCACACCGGCCTCCGACGCGCGCTTGATCCAGTCGATAAACGTGGACGTATCTCCCTGTTCTCGCACCAACGAACAGGCGGCGCGTTCGAGAATTTCAGCAATCAATTCCAAATTGCCGGCCGCGATTGCGAGATCGAAGGCGCTGGACTGATCGCCGTGGCGCATTAGCCAACGAGCCGCGTTGGCGTGAGTTTCATGTCGGCGGCTCGCCGGACATTTGCGTCGCGCCTCCTCGATCAGGTACTGCCGGAACAGGGTGTGAAAGCGGAACCACCGCCTTTTTTGGTCTACCGGTATGATCATGATGTTGTGATCGACCAAGAACTGGATCCAAGTTGCGGAATGCGGGTTCCCGGTTGCGATTTCCGCGAGTTCCGCCGAAAAATGCCGGAACTCCGCAATCTCGTATAGGAAATTGACCAAGCCTTCAGGGAAGGAAGCGATCAATCGCTCCGAAAGGATATCGGAGATGTGTTCCTCATGGCCGACGAGAAGATCGATCCCGCCGTTCACCGCATTTCCCGCCTGCGCCGTCAGTTGCAGCAAGCGGATGGCCGCCGGCCACCCTTCCGTCCGATCCACGATTTCGGCCAGCACCGCAGGGTTCAAATCGGTCAGGCCCGCCTCATCGAAGAGTTCGCCAGTCGCCTTTTTGTCGAAGCTCAAGTCGGCGGCCTTGATCGTCTGCAGGTTTAATTCGAGATGCGCCCGGCCCGCATTGAACGGCACGGGCGTTGAGGACGACGAGATAAAAAGCTTGAACCAGTCTGGGCTATTGAAGACGAGCGCATTCAGCGCAGTGTCGACGCCAGTCTCCTTGCAAAAGTCAATGTTGTCGATGAAAAGAATCGTCGGTCGTGAGCCCGCCGCGATGCGCAAACGGATGTTCTCGATTCGTTCGAAGGCGTCTGAACGCGAAAATTTCTCATAAATGTGCCCTTCAGCGGGCTGAACGCGGACCGCTGCTTCGAGCAGGCGCAAAAGACTTCCAAGATTGCTGTCACGATCATCTAAGGCGATCCAAAGGCAATGGACGCCTGCCTTCTGATATTTCCTGTAAAGCTCCGAAAGAAAGACAGTCTTGCCATAGCCGGGCGGGGCGATCACCGTCGTGATTTTCGGCAATGTCTCCCGTGCAGCCACTGCTGCGAATATGGACGTCTCGACAGGTCGAAACGAATAGACAGGCGGGGGACGCATAGCGAAAACCGCCGCCTCGCCGACCAAGTTGTCTGGGCTCCCGCAAGCGCCGGCCAGCACAAATGCGCCTTCCCGTGGCTCATCCCGCCGGGGAAATTCCTTCATTGATGCGTTTCCTCCGCGCAGCAATCTTAAGGCGTTGCTGTCACGTTGGAATATGGCGCCCCGGACGTTTTTATCCACCCGGCCAAAAGTATGGGGCGCCTGGCGGCCGGACCCGATCGGCTCGACAAAAGAGCTTCAACTCGGCCGTCGGACATCCGTGAATTTATCGTAATGGATGTCGCCGATATCTACGCCCGCCTTAACGAGAACCGACACAGCGCTGTCGATCATCGGCGGCGGCCCGCACATATAGGACTGTGCGCTCCTGACGATTTCCGGATCAGCGCCGAGCAGCTCTGCGAGAGCCTTGGTCACAAGCCCACGGCGCCCGCGCCACGAACTGTCCAGCGGCTCCTCTGAGAGAACCGGAATAAATTTGAAATCGCTCAGCCAGTCCGCGCCCATGCCTTCGATCGCGTCAAGCATGTAAAGGTCACGCTGAGAGCGGGCGCCAAACAGCAGCACGCAGGGACGCTTGATATTCTTTTTGCGCGCGTCCATTAGCAAGCTCATCAACGGAGCTAAGCCTGAGCCGCCTGCAAGGCATATCAGAGGCCCATCTCCAGACCTCAAATAAAAGCTGCCGTGAGGTCCATCGATAGCAAGCTCCCGTCCGTCAAACGCCCCGGCGAAAAGCGGCTCGGTGAAGGCTCCGCCTGGCGTCTTGCGAATAAAAAAGCTAACCTCGCGGCGCCCCCCGCGCTCGGGCGGATCCGCGAAGGAATAGAACCGAGGCGGAAGATCTCCCGTCTGGATGTCGGCATATTGTCCAGCCACATATTTCATCGGTCGGTCGAGTTCGATGACGACCGACAAAATGTCATGCGTCAGTTCGGAACGGCTACGAATTCGCCCGCTGAATTTTTCTGGCGCGGGCGCATCCGCGCCGGCATTTTCAACCTTGACGACGACCGCGGAAAGCGGATGCGCTTGGCAGGCTAGAATGTAGCCCGCCTGAATTTCCTCTTTCGACAAGGTGTAACCGAAATCGACCCCGGCCCGCACGTCGCCCGAAATGAGGCGGCACTTGCATGAGCCGCAAGTTCCAACTGTGCAGTTATGTGGAAATGGAACGCCTTTCGCGAGGGCCGCTTCCAACAATGTCTGCTCGGGCCCCACGGCGACTTCCACGCCGAAGGGTTCAAGAATTGCAAATTGTGGCTTCGCTTTCACGAACCATTTGCGCCAAAACCGTGTCATGCCCGGCAACACCCTTATGCGGACCTATATCGCTGGCGGCGAGCGTACTCGTTGGCGCTCGCCGCCCCGGAAGCTGGACCCCGTCCCAGAGAAACGGGGCTCTCTTACTTCACGATGACCGAGTCAAGAAACTGCCTGATCGGTTCGCCAAACGGCGCCCGGATCATGTATTCGGCCTCGATCGCTTTGCCTTGACGATAAATCGAACGCGCATGACTGAAATTGATGAAGCCGGCTTTGCCATGATACGAACCCATGCCCGAAGGGCCGACGCCGCCAAAGGGTAGATTTTCAGCGAAGGCATGAGTCATGACGTCGTTGATCGTGACGCCTCCGGAACGGGTTTGATCGAGAACCTTTCGCTCTTCTTTCGGATCTGAGCCGAAATAGTAGAGCGCAAGGGGACTGTCGCCGGAATTGACGTGAGCAATGGCCTGATCGATCGCAGAATACGTTTTCACGGGGAGCAACGGACCGAAAACTTCCTCCTGCATGATGTCCATATTCGGAGTAGGATTCAAGACCAGCGTCGGCGGGAGTCGATGGGATTCGCGTGAGAAGCTCTCACCTGCCGGGTTCAGTTCTATGATTTCCGCCCCTTTCGCCCGCGCGTCGGCCAGAAGCGCCTGCAGGCGATCAAACTGACGCTGGTTGATGATCGATGTGTAATCGGGATTGCTCGCCAGAGTTGGATACATGGCCGCCACGGCCTTCTTAGCCGCGGCCACAAACTCGTTCGCGCGAGACTCCGGAACGAGAACATAGTCTGGCGCCAGGCAAATCTGGCCCGCATTGAGCGTTTTGATCGTGAGGACGCGCGCGGCGGCGTCATCGACCGCCGCCGACGGCGAAATGACAACAGGACATTTTCCGCCAAGCTCAAGAGTCACAGGCGTCAGATTCTCGGCGGCCGCCCGCATTACGCGACGAGCGACGGCGCCACCCCCTGTGAACAGCAGATGGTCGAACGGCAGGCTCGCAAAAGCCTGCGCCACCTCCGGCCCGCCGTTGATCACCGCAATTTCCGTCGGGGCGAAAGCCGTTTCGATCATGCGAGCCATGAGGGCCGACGAAGCCAGCGAGAGCTCCGATGGACGGATCATTGCGCGATTGCCCGCGGCGACGATCCCTGCCAACGGAGCGAAAGTCAAATTAAATGGAAAATTCCATGGGCTCATGACGCCGACAACGCCGAGCGGATGATATTCCACTTGGGCATTGGCGTCGGGGAACATTCCCTCGTAAGGAACCGGCTTAGCCCATTCGTCGAGGCTCGCGCGCGCCAGCTTCAGTGAGCCAAGGACCGCGAAAACATCCGCCATCAAAGTCGCCTCGCGGCTGCGGCACCCGAAGTCCTGATTCACGGCATCGACGATTTCCGACTTGAAATCGACCATCAGGCCGATCAGCCGATCAAGCCATTCCTCGCGCTCACGGATCGACAACGGCCCATGCGTCAAAATTGCCGCTTTTTGAGCCGCGAGAATCCCAGCTACATCTTCGGCGCGAACGGCCACCTCATCGGCGCGAAGCGCCGACTGTCCCAGTGCCATATCTCTACTCCCTGAATGTCGCCGAAATCCGGCGCGTTCCTTCTTGTCGGCCAAGCCGCAATCATACGCAGGCGTACGACCTAGGCGAAGACGCTCCATCATGTGACGTCGGGAACGCCAGGGCCGCCGGACCTAAGTATGGGATAAGGACCAAAAAGGACGGTGGCCCTGAGTAAAGGCCCGTCCCGACCAATACTTTGGAGCGGGGCTGAGGCCCAAAAACATCGCTAACGTACGATTCTGGACGGGGCAGGCGCCGCGCAACCAAGTGCGCCCTCACGAAATGTGGCCCATCAACGCCACGGCGCCGTCCTAAGGAAAAGCACAGGGAGGATTCTCCAATGTTGTCTATGTCGCTATATTTTTTGCCGGTGGCGCTTCAGCTACTCGCCGGCTACGGCCTCTATCTCGGCGGCCCATGGGTCTACATCGCGATCGGCAGTTTCCCGGTGCTGATGATCATCGACACCTCGCTTCCGCGCGACTATTCCAGGCGGAATATTCCCAACAGGTTCATGGCGAATCTGCCGCTCTATGTTGCGAGCGTCTGTGGAATGGGTATGTATTTCATCTTCGCGTGGCGCATCGCGCAGGGGATGACAGCCGCTGAAACAATCGGCGCTGTCGGTGGCGTGGCGTGGCTGTCGGTCGTGCCGATGGTTCCGGTCACGCATGAGCTATATCATCAGCGCGGCTGGTTCTCGCGCTTCCTGGGGCTGGTCGGTCAGATTGTCTATTTCGACTGCACCCGTTCCGTCGCCCATGTCATCGGCCACCATATTGATGTCGCCACCACTACGGATTCCGACACCTCTCTTCGCGGCAAAGACCTTTACAGCTTTACCGTCGGCGCCCTCGTGGAAAGCACCCGCACTTCCCTGCGCGCGGAATGCGACGCCCTCGAAAAGCGTGGCAAAGGCCGCTGGTCGCTGGGCCATCGACTGTGGAAAGCGATAGCGATGATGATCATCATGCAGACGCCGATTTATTTTATTGGCGGCGGGCATGCGGTTGCACTTTGCGTGCTCGCGATGTTCATCGCCCGCGTTTGGGCCGAGTCCTTCAACTATTTCCAGCATTACGGGCTCGTCCGCGCTCCTGGCGCTCCGATCGCGGCCCGTCATGTTTGGAACCACCTGCACCCGCTGAGCCGCATCTTCGGCTGGGAGATCGTCAATCATGCCGATCACCATCTGGATTCGTTCAAGCCGTATCACGTTCTGGTTCCGGACGCTTCGGCGGTCAAAATGCCTAGCGTGTTCGTCTGCTTCCTTACGGCCTTGATTCCGCCAGTTTGGCAAAACTCTGTCGCCAAGCCGGCGCTCAAAGAATGGGACCTCACCAAGGCCACAGCCGAAGAACGCAGGATCGCGCGCGAACAAAACCTCGCCGCCGGCTGGCCGGACTGGTTCTCGGAAGTTGACGCGCGCCCGGTCCGCGCCGCCGCCTGACCTCATTCACAATGACGTAACCAAGCGCGAAGCCTCGATGAAAAATCAAGGATTCCGTCCTCTCGCTTCCATTTCCACAAGGATATCAGGGATGAACCAGATCGATCGTCTTTTCAACGCAGCGGTGGCAGGCGTGAAGGCCGTTAAGGGACGCGCTGCGGTCCTTTCCGAAGCCAACGGAAAATTCGCCATCCAGGACGTGTCTTTGCAGGAGCCGCGCAGCGACGAGGTTCTCGTCCGCATCGTCGGCGTTGGCGTTTGTCACACCGACGTGGTCTGCAAAGGAGCGTTCCCGGTGCCGATGC
This sequence comes from Pseudomonadota bacterium, assembly GCA_021780275.1. The sequence continues at coordinate 1,263 of JAJXZC010000436.1, read as the reverse complement.
CGATCGTACTCGGTCATGAAGGTTCCGGAATTGTGGAGGCTGTCGGCACCGATGTTTCCGACATAACGGTCGGAGACCACGTCGTACTCAGCTTCGGTTCATGCGGCGGATGCCCCAACTGCATGAAATCTCATCCGGCGTATTGTTACAACTTCATGGCCAAGAATTTTGCAAGCACGCGTGACGACGGCTCGACCCCGATGTACAGGGGCGAACAACCAATCAATGCGCGCTTTTTCAGCCAGTCGTCGTTCGCGACCCATGTGATCGCGAACCAGCGAAATACTGTCGTCGTGCCTAAGTCTGACAAATTGGCGCTCCTCGGTCCGCTCGGCTGCGGCATTCAAACTGGCGCCGGCGCTATCCTGAATTCCCTCGCCGTCGGGAAGGGCGACAAGGTCGTCATATTTGGCGGTGGTTCGGTTGGTCTGAGCGCCGTTATGGGGGCGAAAATTGCCGACGCCTCCATGATCATCCTGGTTGAGCCAGTCGCGAAACGGCGCCAACTCGCCTTGGAAGTCGGAGCGACCCACGTCATCGACCCGAAAGCCGAATCGGATGTTGCCGCCGCAATCAAGGCGATTTCCGGCGGAGCCACCCATGCGCTGGACACGACGGGTATTCCAACCGTCATTGCGACGGCTCACAGCACATTGCTCCCGATGGGGCGGCTCGGTCTGCTCGCCTTCGCGCCTCCCGAAGCCAGCCTTCCGCTCAACATCATGGACATGCTCGTCCGCGGTGTGACCGTCAAAATGATTACAGAAGGCGATTCCGATCCCAAGACATTCATTCCTGAACTGATAGAATATTACCGCGAGGGAAAGCTGCCGATCGAAAAGCTCTATTCTCAATACAGCTTTGAGTTTATCAATGAAGCATTTGCTGACGCGGAAGAGGGAAAAGTAATCAAGCCTCTTCTTGTTATTTGAGAACTACTCGAAATTGCGTCGGGTGATTTCAGAAGCGTTTAGCTCCGTCGGATATGCAAGATTTGCAGCGATCCGATGGCCCGGACCGAAATCACCCGACGCAGTACGTCCACATCGCGGGCGGCGTTGCATCGTAAGCGGCACGAGTCGACCACAGGTTTGATTTCTGCCTCTGTGGACGGCGCGGTGCCGCGGATTGACTGAGCGGGCTCACCCATGTCCTCGTGGTCATACGAGGACGGCGAGATGATGATTGAAGATCAGCTTCGGGAACGGTTACGCAAGATAGAGGCGCTTTTTCTCGGCGCCGCGACCGAGGGCGAGCGGGAAG